>NZ_JAQMUE010000037.1 GCF_028330985.1 Roseofilum reptotaenium CS-1145
AACCCTTCCCTCTTTCCTGGTGCTGTGAGCGCTGTGGCACCACTCCGATTCCATCCCGAACTCGGCAGTGAAACACAGCAGCGGCGACGATACTTTGGGGGTCACCCTTGGGCAAAATAGCTCGGTGCCAGGTCCATTTTTAAAACAAACCCCTTTATCACAAAGGGGTTTGTTTGTTTTTTGGCTCTTGAATTCATTTTTGTATGATTTTCTGCTATACTTATAGATTGTGTTAATTGAATGGAGTAGTAATAGAGTATGCCTAAATTAAAAAACCGTAAGGCAGCGGCTAAGAGATTTAGAGTTACAGGAAGTGGTAAGGTTCTACGTCGTAAAGCGAATAAGAATCACTTGCTTGAGCATAAGAGTACAACTCGCAAGCGCAGACTTTCTCAGATCACAACAGTATGTGAGAGAGATGAAGAAAATGTCCGCTTAATGTTGCCTTACCTTTAAGGGAGTTTAATCCCACTAAATCTAGTTCAGATGTTCAACTCAATCAAGTTAGGATAAACGATTATGCCAAGAGTCAAACGGGGTAATGTTGCTCGGAAACGCCGTAAGAAGATTTTAAAGCTGGCTAAAGGCTTTCGTGGGTCTCACTCTAAACTCTTTCGGACAGCCAATCAACAGGTGATGAAGGCGTTGCGGAATGCGTACCGAGATCGCCGTAAACGTAAGCGTGATTTTCGTCGTCTGTGGATTGTCCGTGTCAATGCAGCCGCTCGTCAAAACGGAGTGAGTTATAGTAAGCTAATGGGTAATCTAAAAAAAGCAAATATCCAGCTTAACCGGAAAATGTTAGCAGAGATGGCTATTCTCGATCCTCAAGGATTTAGCAAAGTAGTGGAATTAGCTGCTCAAAAGAGTGCCTAGACAGTTTTGGAAACAGAGTGAGGAACTGATAGATAAGAAGAAAAACAGTGGATTATAAGAGGAAACTAGGTATTGGATATTGCCTCTTACGCAGTACAATAACAGGAGAGGATACCAACATAGATTCTGATGGAAACTTCACTGCCGATCACTTATCTTTCTATATTTCTAATCTTGCTTGCTGTTTCAGCTTGGTTCATTTTTCGTCAAGTTCTGAAAACTCGGCGTTCCGAAGCTGTATTTTCCCAGTTGCAAAAAAAACTGAAATCCAATAGAGGGACAGCCCAGGAATACTATGAGCTGGGTTGTCTTTACTCTGAGAAAAAGCTGTATAGCCAAGCGATTCAGCTCTTTCAAAAATCACTCAAGTGTGATGATATTCCTGAGCAAGAAAGTGCTTTGGTGTATAACGCTTTAGGATATGCATATGTCGCGAAAGAGCAATATGATTTGGCGATCCGACAGTATAAAGAAGCTCTAAAGATGGCTCCAGACTATGTTATTGCGTTCAATAACCTAGGCTTTGCCTACGAGAAAAAGAATTTGATAAGGCAAGCGTTAGAAAGCTACGATCATGCTCTGAAGGTTGATCCAAACAATAAAACAGCTAAAACAAGAGCTAATTCTTTAAAGAAACGCTTAACTCCATCAGAATAAAAGCTCCTAGATAGTCCTTGTGAAAATGGGGTTGAATCTTCTAGAATTGTTTTTTCTGTTGTCTAGTCCATAAATTGGGAGAGTGAGCTGTGGAAAATTCCCTCGATAGCCTGTGGACTCAAGTTCTGGATAGGCTTAAAAAAAAGCTAAGTCAGCCAACATTTGAGACTTGGATTAAAACAGCTATGGCAATTGACTTGAAAGAAAATTGTCTGATTCTTGAAACTCCAAATTTATTTGCTCGCAACTGGCTTCAAGCTAATTATATCAACATTATTAACACGACTATAGAAGAAATTGTAGGTCATTCAGTGACGATCCAAATAAAGGTTGCTAATCAAGAAAAGTCCTCAGAAAGCTTGAATCTATTTTGGTCTTCAAATCCTACGATTCCGAAAACTTATACTTATCCAAAACCCACCGAACTTAATCCTAAATATGTGTTTGAGCATTTTGTGGTGGGTTCCAATAATCGCATGGCTCATGCCGCATCTCTAGCGGTTGCTGAATCTCCGGGACGAGATAATCCACTGAGTTTTAATCCTTTGTTTCTGTATGGAGGTGTGGGTCTAGGGAAAACCCATCTCATGCAAGCGATTGGACATTATCGGCTGAAAATTCGATCAGATGCTAAAGTTTTTTATGTCTCGACTGAAAAATTTACGAATGATTTAATTACAGCTATTCGTCAAGATAGTCGCCAAGGATTTCGCGATCACTATCGGACCGCGGATGTTTTGTTAGTGGATGATATTCAATTTATTGAGGGTCAAGAATCCACTCAAGAAGAATTCTTTCATACCTTTAATACCTTACATGAAGCGGGAAAACAAGTCGTTTTAGCCTCAGATCGTCCTCCCAGTCAAATGCCTCAACTCCAAGAGCGTTTATGTTCCCGGTTTTCAATGGGATTAATTGCTGATATTCAACCCCCTGATTTAGAAACACGAATGGCAATTTTGCAAACAAAGGCAGAGTATGAAAATTTAGATTTACCCCAAGCCGTAATTGAATATATTGCGACCAATTATACATCCAATATTCGTGAATTAGAAGGGGCATTAATCCGGACAGTCGCTTATATGTCGATTTCGGGATTATCGATGACGGTAGAAAATATCGCGCCGGTCTTGAATCCACCGGCTGCTAATGGCGAGGTTTCTGCGGATGTGATTATTGCTGTAGTTGCCGAAGAATTTCAGGTGAGTCCAGAGGATTTAAAGAGCAATTCAAGACGCAGGGAAATTAGTCAAGCGCGTCAAATTGGCATGTATCTGATGCGTCAACATACAGACTTGAGTTTGCCTAAAATTGGAGAAGAATTTGGAGGAAAAGACCATACAACGGTTATGTATAGCTGTGATAAAGTGGGACAGAGACGGGAGAATGATCCAGATTTGGCGAAGCTACTGCGACAACTCGGCGATCGCATCACTCTGGTTAGTCGTTCCCAGGGCAGGATCTGAGAATCATTAGAAAAATGAGAATTTTGGCCTAGAGATTGCTATGATTTGTGGAGTTTGACCCTGTGATTTTGAAGTCCCCTATAGTCTCTCCTATTCTCTCTTGGTGATCATGAAAACTGATAGCCGCTCCCAACAGCAACAGTCCCTGTTGCGTCAATTGCTCAAAGCCATCCATAACAATCCAGGCGATCGCCAAGTCATCTACCCGTTGTTAGAAAGTAACGCCAGTTTACTCAACTCCGACTTTGCCCAAGAATTAACTCGTTGGGTAACTGAAAAAGGGACAACATCAAAATCCACCACAGCAGTGAGTTTAGCCAAAACCCTGTGTCGCTTTGCAGAATTGATTGCCTCATGTCCCCAAGGAAATCATCGCTTGTATTGTGAAATTGCGATCGCCAGTTATCAAGTTGCCCTTGATCTCTTTTCTCAAGCTCCCCACCTTCCCCAATACAGTGAAACTAAAACCCTACTAGCGGAACTGGAAAACCATTATCACACCCTACCGAGTGACTCAGAAACCGCCAGCTCACAAACCTTTCCTAACTCACGAGATGGGCTATACCTCTCAAGTCGAGTGGAAGAAAAATCCTATGAATTACTGCAATGGGGAGGATATGGTTTACTGGTACTGACCCTATTCAAAACAGTAGAATACCTGATCCACATCGACCCTAGTTCTACCCTCGATCGCCTCGATCTAGCTCATCAGTTAATCGATATCGTCTGGATGCCCCTCATTGGAATAATCCTCGTCTTTTACCGTCAACAAGGATATGTGTCCCGCATTCACCTCTATTGGTTACGGTTCCTCTCCTGGGGATCGCTGGGATTAGCCAGTCTCTATGGTGTTTTAACCCTGTTTGGCTTTAGTGTGGCTCTTAATATCGCTCAGGGTAGTGTCCAAAAACCGCCAACTGCTCCAACGACTAACCCAACGGTTACTCTAGGCAGTCAACAACCGATCAACTTAAATATCGTCTCATCGATTACTCAACCCTTTATCAGCTCCCCTGAAATCCCTCAGCAACCTAGCAGACAACCTCTAGGACTACTGGGAGGGATCTGGGGAGTGTTAGGGTTTACCCTCATCTGGCGGAGGACTCGATGGACTCGGTCTTTTCGTAGATGATCGTTTATAATCCTAGTCGAGTGAAGGCGGGTTATAAGGGGGTAAAGAACCCACTCCTACAGAATTTGGAAAGGATGCCTAAGCTCCTAGAATGCTTGCCATCTGGTCAACGGGGGCTTTTTCTAACCGGGGGCCTTGGATCTGGACGATCGCCGATCCCAGATAATTCCCCCAACGAGCCGCTTGTGGGGCACTATACCCATGAGTCAGTCCATACAAGGCACCACCAGCAAAGGCATCTCCTGCACCTACGGTATCTAGAGGTTTGACAGGAAACCCTTCTACCGTAATGATTTGTTTATTTTCGACCACTAAACAGCCCTTATCACTATCCGTAATAAAGGCAAGATTGACCATTTCTCCAACCTTTTGGGCGCAAGCGTCCAAATTTTTCAAGTCTAAAAACTGACGCACTTCATCCGCATTACAAAACAGCACATCGCAATAGTCAGTGACCACATTGCGGAAATCATCGCGGAAACTGTGCAACAAAAACGGGTCAGAAAGGGTAAAGGACACTTTCACGCCATGGCGTTTAGACTGCTCCATGGTTTCAATGCTCGCTTTTCGGGTATCATCCCCTGTCCAGAGATAACCTTCCACATAGCTATATTGACAGCGTTTGAGTTTCTCTACATCAATATCACTGGGGGAAAGGGTACTAGAAGCTCCCAAATTGGTACACATGGTGCGCTCTGCGTCGGGAGTCGTCAAGACCACACAAGTGCCTGTAGGGCCGTTTTCGATAGGAGCAGGAGTAACTTCAAACTCAATTCCTGCTGCTTTCATATCTTGGGCATAAAACTTGCCGTTTTCATCTTGGGCGACTTTACCCGTGTAAAATCCTGTACCCCCACTTTGGGCGATCGCAATCATCGTATTGGCCGCAGACCCTCCAGACCTTAATTTCAGGCTATCTCGCTGGAGTCCTCCCAGAATTTTCCCCTGAGCTTTGGCATCTACCAGAGTCATCACTCCGCGCTCTAGGGCCTGTTCAGTAATAAACGAGTCATCGACCAACGCCAGCACATCCACCAACGCATTACCGACACCAAAAACATCCAATTGATTACTCATGCTAATTCTTGATACTCCTTATATTCAAAAAGGGAATAGGAGAGACAAGAGGGCAAACCTTTTTTGATTCCCTACTGCCTATTTCACTCCCGACTCCCTAAAAGCGCGTAGCATAACAAAAAAGGGCGAATCGTAATCCGCCCCAACTGGGTCATATAAGAACAACCCTCTAACCTTGATTTTCGTCTTCCGCCATTTTCCGAGTCACCCTAGAAGCCAAAACAGTAACCACCAACTGTTTCGGTTCCGCCATAATTTTGACTCCTTCGGGGATATTCAGATCTTTAACTGCTAGAGAACCGCCAACAGCCAAATCCGTCACATCTACATCAATCACTTCCGGAATTCGATCGGGAGGACATTGAACGCGCACTTCACTCAGGGGAGAATCGAGCAAGCCACCCGATTGTTTCACCCCGATCGCCTCTCCGACAAAGTTTAAGCGTACAGCCACTTCTACACTCTTCTGAGAGGCGATCGAAAAGAAACTCAGATGATAGGGAAACCCTTTCCAAGGATGCCGTTGTACTTCCCGCAACAGAGCTTTCCCGTTCCAAGAGAGTTCCGGAATATTAACATTAATCAGGGTATTGTTGACCACTGCACTTTTAAGCAAATTTTGAACTGTTTTATCATCCACAGTTAAAGAAATCGATTCATTGCCCTTATGGCCATATAAATTAGCTGGGATTAATCCAGAACGGCGTAAGGCTCTGGCTTTGCTTCCCGCTTCTCTTTGGTGACACTCAATAGTAAGTTCCATAATGTCTGTTTCAGTGTTGATTTTTACTCAGGTTGAATTCAAGCCATGGCCAGATTTAGACCAACTGACAGTTAGTTACCATTGGTCTTCACTGGAATACCATTAGCATCAAGTAAGGCCCGTTTGGGCCCGTGGATGGGGTCTTCAACGATGATTGTGCAATCGCGACTCGCTCCCAGGGATACAATCGCGATCGGCACATCCATCAGTTCTGCTAGAAATTTGAGATAATCTAAGGCAGCTTTAGGCAAATCTTCCAAGGTTCGGCACTCAGCCGTCGATTGTTTCCACCCTGGAACCGTTTCGTAAATCGGTTTACATTTGGCAAAAATCCGGGCGTTAGTGGGAAAATTCTCGCACCGTTGGCCCTCGACTTCATAGGCTACACAGACCTTAATTTCATCGATATTATCAAGAACATCAAGCTTGGTAATGGCCAAACAATCCAGCCCATTAATTCGCACTGCATAGCGACCAATCACCGAATCAAACCAACCACAGCGTCGGGGACGACCGGTAGTCGTGCCAAATTCAGCCCCTACAGACCCTAATTCTTTGCCAATTTCATCGTTCAGTTCTGTGGGAAAGGGCCCCTCACCTACGCGGGTAGTATAGGCTTTGGCAACCCCAATCACCCGGTCAATCACCGTTGGTCCAACCCCTGCACCGACACAGGCACCGCCTGCAATGGGGTTGGAGGAGGTGACATAGGGATAGGTTCCATGGTCTAAGTCAAGCAGTGTTCCTTGCGCACCTTCAAAGAGGATATTGTGGCGCTTTTTAATGGCTTCATAGATTTTCAGGGAACTATCCACCACATAGGGGCGCAACCGTTCGGCATATTCTAAGTATTGTTCAATGACTTCTTTGGGATTGAGGGGCGGTAAGTCATAGAGCTTTTCAATAATGGCATTCTTGTACTCAACCGTCCATTGCAGTTGCTTGCGGAGAATGTCTGGTTGCATCAAGTCAACAATACGAATACCCGTGCGTTCAGACTTATCGCTATAGGTCGGGCCAATACCCCTTTTGGTGGTTCCAATTTTGTGTTCTCCCCGTTTTTCTTCTGAAGCTTGATCGATTAGCCGGTGGTAGGGCATCGTAACGTGGGCGGTTTCAGAAATCATCAACTGCTCTGTAGAGACATTGAGCTGATGGAGTTGATCGATTTCTCCGATGAGTACTTTGGGGTCGATCACCGTGCCGCCACCAATGATACAGGCTGTATCGGGGTAGAGGATACCAGAGGGAATTAGGTGCAGCTTGAAGGTTTGGCCCTGGACCACAACGGTATGTCCAGCATTGACTCCGCCTTGATAGCGAACAACGACATCTGCTGATTTACTCAGGAGATCCGTGATTTTTCCTTTTCCTTCATCGCCCCACTGGGCACCAATTACGATAACGTTAGCCAAGGGTCTTTCTCTCAAGCGATCGCACAATCTACTATTATTGTGGATTTCATTTTCTTATGTCAAGTCCTCCGATCGCTTTTCTGGGGTTTCGATCGACTCAATAAACTCGCGAATGGCTTGAGCCACCCCATCCGGATGGCTGCGCGGCCAATCCGGATCGCCAGTCGGTAAGGTTTGCTCTTTCAAATCCTGCACTCGTTCGCTATACACTTGGGATAGCGAGTCAATTTCTGGATGCCTGTTATGGCTCGACAGACCAGAGAGGAGTAAACTGGGAACCGTGAGATGGGGCAAGTCATCCTCAACATATTCTGCTTGAATTTCCTTAGCTCTGCGTAAAAACAGCATCTGACAAGCAGGGAAGAATTGGAGAAAGTGCGATCGCTTCTCGAACAGCGCTTCTAGGGGTTTAGCTTTTCCCATCCATCGAGCTACCGGTAACAAAATTTTCAGGAACTGTACCCAAAACGATTTCGGCCCCACGAACCAAGATGCTTGCTTCCACCGATCTTTTAATTCCGGTACATGTACCCCTTCCGGAGCCAAGAGAACTAATCCCTTCACCCGTTCAGGATGCGCCAAAGCATAGCGCGTTGCTATCCATCCACCCAGGGAATGGCCGACCAGATAAACCGAGTCTAACTTCAGAGCTTGGAAATACTCCAATAAACACTCCGTTTGTAGCGTCACAGAATAATGGACATTGGGTCGATCCGACTCTGAAAATCCCAATAAATCTGGAGCAAAACACTGGTAATCTGTGCCCAACCGCTCCATTACCCCCACCCATTGACCCCCCTCATCCCAAGACCCATGTAAAAAAAGAATCGGTTTTCCCTGACCCACTTCTCGCCAAAACAGGATTCCAGGAGAGAGTTTAATTCGAGAATTCCTAAATAGAAGTGTCATATCCATTCAATGATTAAAGATGCACAATTCAAAACCACACCCACAACTGCGTACGAGTCGGTTCACCCCTATCTAGGATACCTGCAAATCAATGACGTAAAGCCGTCTCGACCCTATCCATAACCTAGATCAACTCAAAAATATCTCTCAGATCGAAAGATCGAACATACCCATCATCGCAGTCCTGTTAGTTTTCTCATTAATCTGTTGGCTGGGTTGATTATCTATTGCCATCAACCGAAAAAGCCTTCCCTCAACTTATACCATTTCTCTATGAAGTTGCGCTTAATAAGGCATCGACCAAGTAGTCCCATCCAGTAATCGAGGCGATCGTTACCTTATCGCCGGTTGAAAAATGGGAATTATATTTTTTGGGAAATCTATATTTTCATGAAAACCTGCATTATCTAGTTGCAGAAAATTCAGAGTTTCTGGAAATTCTTTTGATAACTGATTCACAAATAACTGAAAGCACTGACTATCTAGATGAGAAAACTCATAAAAATAGCTTTCTCCACTGATTATATCTACCGCACCATACAGATAAAAGTTGTCTCTGTTCCACTGTACACTTCTCTGGGGTTTCACTCCCTTTAGGGTGATCTTCTTTCCCCCAATTGTCTTGAGTCCTAAACGAGTCTCATCTCCAGCCGAGTATCAGGGTAAGCTCATCTAATGCGGTGATTTCTGGTGCTGAGGGTTGGGAAGACATAGAGAATTATGGTCTGAGCAAATTGGGGTGGTTGAGTGAGTGATTAGACTTACCTAATGGGATTCCATCTGATGATACTTTTCGACGAGTGTTTGAGAGAATTAATCCGGAAGAACTCGATAGGGCATTAATGGCTTCAACCTATTGTGGGTTCTTTGGTAGGGGAAGTCATTCCCATAGATGGCAAAAGGTTGCGAGGTTTCTACGATCGAGAGAAAGGAATCAAATCCTTAAATTTAGTCACCGCTTGGGCTAGTCAACAACAACTAAATTTAACCTGAGTTCGGGTTAAGGAGAAGGCGGTAAAGCCCACTCTAAATGAATTTGAGGCTTCTTCGGTTGATGGCAATAGGTAATCAATCCACAAATGATGTTAACAAAGCAGTTCACCGGACTACGGTGACAGGAGTGTTCAAGAAAGAGAAATATTCTTCAGTTGGTCAATTACTGTCTCCACAATAGAGCGCTTACGACTGAGCAGTTTATCTGTGAGGCGCATCAACTTATTCTTCATATTGCGTCTCGGCCTGGCAAAAAAGGAGATGTTAAACTTTTCCAGCAGTTGTTTGGCTAGGGTTTGACTCACATAACCTCTATCAGCAAACACTTTGCCCTGGAGGTGGCTTAATAGCCCTTCTACAGGTTTACGGTCATCTGTATTACGTGGAGTCAACTGAGTATTCAATATATCCCCAGATTCACTCGCCACCAAATAAAATTTAAATCCATAGAACCAACCCATAGAGGTTTTACCTCGAACTGCTAAATTTTTGAAGACTCGGTGGCGGTTGATACGACGAGAGTGACAGACTTTAATAAAAACCTTAAATGCCTCTCTATCTAATGAGCCATTAAGAGTCATTAATGCTAAAACTTCCTGCTGACTAATGGCTCCTACAAGAGTGATTTTCGCTTCTCAATAATAAGGTTTAAGTCCTCTAACTCTTGTCCCTTTTTCTGAACGACCATAAGCACGACTTCCTCCTAGGAGAATCCCAGATTCATCTATAAATACAAAGTTCTCTGGCTCTATTTCTTTAATTTTTTCCCAATATTCTACTCTTAGTTTTTGTACTCTTTCTGTTGCCGCTTGACTGCTACGCCTCGTTTTTTTTACGAGATAACCCTAATTTCTATAAACAGCGACACATGGCTGTCGGACTTACCCAATTACCAGTCACTTCGGTAAATAATTCACACAGTTCCCCTAGAGTGGCATCTATATGTTTTTCTACTAAGGCTTTCACTTGCTCTTGAGCTTCAACACTTGTAAGATAACTAAACTGGGGCTTGCCTCGGCGTTTTAGCTCTACATTTCCTTCCGTTTTCTGACCAGACTAAGACGCTGCTCCAGAAGATTGGTAACGGTTCCATGTCTGATGGTGTTTACCTTTCGGTGGCAATCGTAGCCAAGCTACTACGGCAAAAAGTTATTTCGGTTGACTTTGATAGAGGGGGAATCATCTACCGGCTCAATAGTGACGAGCTGACTTGTTCACCCCGATCGGGGCGTGATGAGGCGCAACAATTGCACCGGGCTAAGGTAGACGCACTTGCTTTAGGATTCAAGCCAGCCCGGTACAATCCCTACACGGGTGAAGTGATGGGGAAAAAGAGACTGGTCGAGACAGGGCATTTTACCCACAGAATGATGAGGTCAATCCTACCGGGTCAGAGAGTGACGGACAGATTCGGTTACTGGTGGATACGGGTAGATAATCCCGATAAACCGACTCACGAGCAGAGGGGAATGAGAAATAGTAGTGGTCGATTGATGGCGACGTACATCGGACTCGAAAGTGAATGGGATAACTGGGAGAAATATAGTCATCAGATAGGAGGGATGTGATGGCAAGGGTGTTACCTAAGATATCCTTATGAATATCATAAGGATATCTTAGGTAATGGTCATGTGATTGATGTATTGATGAAAATCTATGGCAATACTTTTGTGGATAGATTTCCTTTGTTTCTATGACCTATTTACCCTGTTCTAATTTTTGGGGTGTTAGATTGGTTTTAGGTGCAAATTAGGCAGAGCGCCCACTTTTCTAGAAGGATGTCAGTGGTGAAAAGTTCGCTCTGCTTTTGTTTATTGTTAATGGAGGTAAGCGGACTCGAACCGCTGACATCCTGCTTGCAAAGCAGGCGCTCTACCAACTGAGCTATACCCCCAAGAGGATTTAGAATGGGTGAAGAGGTTGCAATTCACCCCACTCGATCTATTATACACATAAGACTTCATTTGAAAAGAGGTTCAGCTAATTTTTTTCTGGGGGGTGACCATGAGCCTTGTCGTAGCTACCTTTTACCATTTTTTTTCCTTTGCCGATTATGCCGAATGGCGATCGCCTCTACACTCGTTATGTGAAGAGCACGGAATCAAAGGAACTATCCTCTTAGCATCTGAAGGCATCAATGCCACGATCGCCGGTTCTCGTTCGGCTGTTGATACCCTCTTAACCTATTTGCGTTCTGATCCTCGATTATGGGATCTTACCCATAAGGAATCTACAGCGCCAGATTATCCCTTCGATCGCCTCAAAGTGCGCCTCAAACAAGAAATTGTCACCCTCGGTCAACCAGACGTTAATCCCAATGAGCAAGTGGGAACCTATGTCAGTCCCCAGGAGTGGAACCAACTAATCGGCGATCCAGAAGTCACTCTCATTGACACCCGAAATGACTATGAAGTACAAATCGGTTCCTTCCGGGGGGCACAAAATCCCCATACTCACTCTTTTCGCAACTTCCCCGACTATGTGAAAACCCATCTTGATCCCCAAAAGCATCCCAAAGTAGCTATGTTCTGTACTGGGGGCATTCGCTGTGAAAAAGCAACGGCCTTTATGCTCAAACAGGGCTTTCAGGAAGTCTACCACCTGCAAGGCGGAATTCTGAAATATCTTGAAGAAGTCCCCGAACTCGACAGTTTGTGGGAAGGGGAATGTTTTGTCTTTGACCAGCGGATCGCGATCAAAACCGGCTTAGTTGCTGGCAGTTATGATCTCTGTGTTGCCTGTGGTTATCCCATTTCTGAGGAAGATAAGGCTTCACCAGACTATGAAGAAGGAATTTGCTGTCCCCATTGCAGCGATCACCTTACCCCTGAAAAACGGGCCCGCCAACAAGCTAAATACCAGCAAAGCAAACTTAAGAAAACAAAGGATAACAAATAAACAGCACCCATCCTCCAACAAAAAAGATCCCAAATAGCCAGAGCAAAAACGTCAGAGACCCTTTAACCTCCAGCGATCCCAATATGGGAGTCGCGGAGATTAGCAGCAGAATGAAAAAAGCACCAAATAATAGCCATACAGAAGAACTATTCAAACCCATCATCATATACTCCATAACCTAGTCAGATACTTTTATCCTAGGTTACAGTTAACACAGAAGGAAGCATTTTTAAGGTTTGCTTCTTAATTGAGTCGCCGTCATCGAAAAGGCTAGTGATCCCGTCACAAACTAGACAAACAATTCTAAGCCGAGTTTTCTACATTTTGGAAAAAATCTTCTAACAGAATTCTAATTTCCTCAATTGCAAAATCGTCTAATAAATCTGAAGTATACCGAACAAAAGACTGATACTCTTTGTCGAGTTTTGCTAAACGTTTCACCTCATTTTCCATATCCTCAATATCACCAATTCGCGCTGATTGATAGAGTTTTTTGAGTTCAGACTTTGGAGGGAATATCATTGGAAATAAATTACTTTTTTTGCTATTTTCTGCTTGATCTATGGGATAATCCAGATGATCTAAGTCTGGACTATCAGTATACATCCAGGTCAAATTCAAGTATTTTTTCAAACTGGCTAGTAAAATCTCTGTATCAATGGGTTTAGGAATAAAATCATTACAATTAATTCCTGGACTGTTTTCTGTGTCTAAACCTGAAATGCTAGCACTTGATATAATGATTGGAATATGTTTCAATTCATTTAGATGTCGTAGAATTTGAGTCAGTTCTAAGCCATCCATCACCGGCATAAAAATATCAGTAATAACTAAATCCGGCTTTACTCTTTTAGCTTCTTTGAGTCCTTCTTTACCATCAGTTGCTTGTACAACCTCAAACCCTAGAGAGTTAAGCAAATTAACAATCAAAGAACGATGTTCCCAACGGTCATCAATAACTAAAATAGTTTTCTTTTTACCTAAATATCCAGTAATAGTATGGTCTTGAATTGGAAATTCTGCCAATATTGTCTCTTGAGCTAATAAACACTCAATCTCAAAGAAGAAGCAACTTCCTTGGTTAGGAATACTAGAAACTTGTAACTCTCCCCCCATCAATTGAACGATATTTTGACTAATGGCCAATCCTAAACCTGTGCCTTCAGACATCCGAGCTTTGTCCCCTACTTGTTCAAAGGGAGAAAATATTTTTTCCATTTGTTCTGAGGGAATGCCAATGCCGGTATCTTTTACCTCAAAGCGAATTATTGCATAATTCTGATTCTCTCTAGAACTCAGATGAATACAGGTCACCTCAAAAGTTATTTCTCCAGTATCTGTAAACTTAATTGCATTCCCAATTAAGTTAATTAAAACTTGCCGCAACCGTTTTTGATCAATGACAATCGCCTTGGGTAAATCAAAAGAATAAATACTTTTAAAGTCCAAGCCTTTTTGATGAGCTTTTATTTTACAAATTGAAGTTATGCCATCTAGAAAATAGCTTAAAGCTAAGGATTGTTCATACAATTCAATCTTTCTCGATTCAATCTTAGCCATGTCGAGAATATCATTAATCAGGCTAAGTAAATGAGATCCACATTCATGAATTACGTCTACTCCTTTACGATCTTCTCCCTCCAAAGTTTTCGAGCGTTTTAAGATTTGGGTATAGCCCAAAATTCCATTGAGGGGAGTGCGAAGTTCATGACTCATACTGGACAAAAATTCTGTTTTTGCTTGGTTGGCACTATCAGCCGCTTGCTTTGCTTGTTTCAAGGCTAGTTCAATTTCTTTGCGATCGCTAATATTTTGCAGCGTTCCTTTAACCTTAATTCCTCGATCGTCCACTTGAAAAGGTTGACCAATGATACGAACCCAAATCAAATGACCTGAATGACACATCAAAGGCAGTTCTAGATCAAAGTCAGTTAAGTGAACAATCGCTTTATCAATTGCTTCTCTGAGTTTATTTTTATACCTGTTTTCAAAAAAGGATAACATCCCCTCTAAAGTTGGTACATACTCAGGTTCAAGTTGGTGAATCTGGTAAACTTCCTGAGTCCAAATCAACTCTTGAGTCTGAGGGTCGAATTCCCATCCCCCTAACTGACCAATTTTTTGGGTTTCATTGAGTAGAGCTTCACTTTTGCGAATGGTAACTGTTTGTTCTACTACTTGTTGTTCTAAATTATTAACTAAAGCTTGCAGTTGGCTTGCCATTTCATTAAATCCTTCTGCCAATTCTCCTAGTTCATCTTCGGATTCTATCGGTAAGCGATGGTCAAGAGAACCTTGTTTAAGCTGATTGACTCCTTGAGTCAGTTGGATTATTTTTTCTGTGATTTCTTTTTGGAATAATTGGGCAATGATCGTGACAAACAGTAATCCAAGCAGGACAGAAAAAGACAAGATATAGTAAATCAACTCACTCGCCTCATCAACTTTTTTTTCTGCCTTTAAGACCTCTTGATTGGTTAATTCAATAAGTTGACCAGAAATTCGATCTATATTTTTTGCTTGTAAGTCAAAATCACTGAATTTGGCTTGAATTTCACTGTCCACTTTTAAGATCTCTTCTGCTGTATTCTTATAGGATGCAAGAATATTTAACAGAGTCTTTTTTTGTTGCTGGTTTATTGTTGAATCTTCTAGTATCTTTTTCTCTAATTCTAGTAAGATTTTAAAAGTAGAGCGCATATGGCGGCGCTGCCGAGTAATCAAATACTCTTTTTGTGCCAGACGTAAAGCTTGATATTGTTCTCTCCACTGGATGTCTAGAGACTCAATGGCCTGTTTTCCCTCGTGACCTAAATGATCTAATTGGTCTTTGAGTCCTTTTCCCTCTTCTGCTAGTCGTGTAACCAATTCAACCGCTTCCATAAAAGTTGTTTCATAATGTTCGGCTGAGGCAACAAACAAATTGATATCCACATCTGTTTCTTTAAGGGAATTACTAACTTGTGGTTGCTCAATCAGTTTTTTGAACTCGGTCATTAAGCGAATGACTTCATTAATATTCTCTACAGCTTCTTGGGCATAAATTTCTTTAGCCTGATTAAAACCAATTTCTGAATAGCGCAAGAAAAAATCTCTTTGATGGGTACGAGCAGCTTGCAAATGGCGATCCATTTCTAGAACTAATCTCTGAAGTTCTACACTTGTATAAATGTCTTGTGCCGCTTTATCTTGAACAACTTTAAATGCAATATAACTATTGACTGAAACCAAAAGAATAAAGCCAAATAATCCACCAAAACCGGTGGATAGTTTAGTGGTAATACTTAAGCGATTCCACCAGTGTTGGAGCTTTCTAAGTTGAGTGAAAATCACCGGTTTCATAGAATAGTTGGATCGAAACAATCAACAGTAACAAACTTAGCATTGCAATTTCGTAGTTCTTGACGGCCAATTTGGAGTCTGCCATTGGGCGATCGCACCGCCACAGAGGAAAGTACCTCCAGTACTATATTAGCTGTATCGTAGGCAAAACTGTAATTAGGAGGTTCTGGAGAGTAACCATATTCACCTTCATAGGCATTTTCTACTGTCCTTAAACCTTCTGTTTGTGGCCAAGCAAAGCCCACTAATGAGTTTAAAGTCGGCTTCATGTTGCGATCGCCCTTATTGACTGCTCCACTCAAAACAACCTCACCCTCCAATTGTGCAAAGGTCTCTTCACAAGAGAGACTTAATCTCCGGGTAAATGCATCCCCATCCTTGACCGTTGCCGCCCATTTTACGCCTAGCTCTTCAATGGCAAATTTAGCAGCGACTTCCCCCACTTTAGTCCCATTATAGTACTGTGCGGAAAAAACCTACATACCAATGACTGGCAGATCCAGAACCCATGGGAGTTAATAAAGGGACGGTATTGCCTCTCGCTAGCTCAATGGGTTCATTGGGGCTAAAGGTAACATACCCTAAATGATCGCTACATTCAGGAAGCCTTGATGAACACGATGACCATCGTAGGATAGCCAAGAGCATCAACCCAGAACGAATCATCCATTCATTTTTCTATATCATGTCTGAGACTGCCTATTTTAAGAATCGCGCTATGCTTCTTTTAAGATGGTACGTCGTTTATGATCCTTGATTAGTTTTCCTGTATGATACCCGATCCGATTGCGTCGTCTTCCGCTTCCCTATCCCCTAGTTCTCAAGGTAAGCCTCGCCATTCCCTAGAGCAACCGCCCTCAACTTTAGAGCCTTCAGAGTTTAATCCAGAGCGGTGGTCGAGTAAACCATTGCCATCTGGGGATTGGATTATGGTAGTGCCGATCGCTGTCATGTTTGTGGGATTATCGCTTCATAATTTCTGGATAGGCTTTTCTGGGGCAGCCGTTGCCTTTGCGCTCTCCTTGCGATTAGTTTGGCCGACATTAACTCGAACGCTCAAAGATCTGACTGCCCAACAGCGATCGCAACTTATCGGATTTACCGGTTTATTTATTTCCCTAGCTGGACTCCTCAATTATTTAGGACTGTATCGCGCTATCAGTAACTGGCTCAATCAAGTCAAATGGGATGAATTTGGGTCTTGGGCTGAATGGGTGGGTGCTGTGGGACAAATTATGATCGCCATTTTGGCCGTTTATATTTCTTGGCGACAATATGTGATTTCCAAGGATTTAACCATTCAGCAAAATACCATTACTCAACAACAAACCATTGATGCTTTTTTTCAGGGCATCTCTGAACTGGCATTAGATGATGAGGGGATGTTAGAAGATTGGCCTCAAGAGCGCTGTTTTGCTGAAGGCCGAACTGCTGCTATTCTCAGCAGTGTCAATGCTGCCGGGAAAGCCAAGGTCATTCGGTTTTTATCCCAATCTAATTTACTCACGCCCTTGCGCCGGGATTATCATTTGGGGCGACCGATTTTTGATGGACGAGGAGGATATCAGGAAGACCGGCTTAATGGGATTCGAGTGATTAATTTGGGAGTGATGTTAGCTGGTGTAAATTTAGCTCGTACAGACCTGCGATGGACGGATTTAAGTGAGGCCTATTTAGTCCGCACGGATTTAAGAAATGCGGATTTAACTAAGGCGAATTTATCTCGAACTGTACTGTATCAAGCGAATTTAGCGGGCGCTGACTTAAGAGGGACACAGTTCTTTTATGGATCGGCACAAACAGCTACCCCCCGCGATCGCCAACATCCACCCAATTACAAAACCGGACAATATACCGGTGCAGTGGTCGAAAATACTGATTTTTCTGGCGTTCAGGAACTCTCAGAAGAACAACGCTATTACTGCTGTTCTTGGTGTGGGGAAGCCTCGCGACAAACGATTCCCGGAGGGTGTGAGGGGATTACGAATTTGTTAGGCCGGTGACCATCGATCTGTGGCGATCGCCTTTTCTCAAATACTATAAACTAGGAAAAGCAGATTTTGCAGATTATTTAATTGGTGCGATCGCTCGTCAAGCCGGTTGTACAGAAACCCTGAGTTTCGATCGCAAGCTGACCAGCGAAAAAGGGTTTCGTTATCTAGAGTAGCAAACGAAAAATTTTTGAAAAATCAATCTTGCCTCCTGTAATTCACTCCCCCATTCCCCTATCTCCCTATCCCCCTATCTGCCGTGAGAGAAAGGGCTGGGGGATAAGGGAAACTAGCCCGGAGGCCAGTCCAGAGCGCGTCCTCCGAGAATATGGATGTGCAGATGATCGACGGTTTGACCTCCGTCTACTCCGTTATTAATCACGACTCGATATCCATTGTTACTCAGTCCCGCTTGCTCGGCTACTTGTTTAACCTTGAGTAACAAATGACCCATCAAGGCATGATCTTGGGATTCAGCATCGGCTAGTTTGGGAATCACCTTTTTGGGAATCACCAGAATGTGAACGGGAGCTTGGGGAGAAATATCATTAAATGCCAGACAAAGGTCATCTTCATAGACAATATCTGCTGGAATTTCCTTACGGATAATCTTACTAAAAATAGTTTCGCTCATGGTATCGAAGGGCGATAAAGTTGAATTGCTCTCATCATACAGCGCTTCGCGCTCCCCCTCGCGTAGTCTAGAAACTGGGTTTCTCCCGTATCTTCTCCTTAGTCTCCATAACCTTGGTAGAAACCCGGTTTCTTTTCCCCGCGTAACCCCAGAAATAGGGTTAAACTCTTCCTTATTACTCATTACTTATTACTTCAATACTTAACAGCGCAAAGCAGTGTAAACTATGACTGTTACTACATATAAATGGGCGATCGCCCCTTATCACCACGCCATCCGTGCCGGGATATTCAACGACCAAAACCTCGAACTGATACGCGGAGAACTCATCGTTATGCCACCAGAGGGAGAACCCCACGCCTACTACAACAGTGAAGTTGGGGACTATCTGCGGAGTCTGTTGGGTAACCGTGTCAAAATCCGTGAAGCGCACCCCATCACCCTTCGCAATGACTCAGAACCCGTTCCAGATCTGGCCATTGTTCAACCTCTGGGACGAGTCTACCTGGAACACCATCCCTATCCTGGGGACATCTTTTGGATTATCGAATTTGCCAACACCACCCTGACTCAAGATACAACGACTAAAAAACAACTCTACGCTGAATCAGGAATCCCCGAATACTGGGTTGTTAATCTCCAAGATGATCAACTCCAGGTTTACACCCAGCCCAAAAATGGGGACTATGCGAAAGAAACAATCCTAACCACCGGAACCCTATCCCCCACAGCTTTTAAGGATGTCGAGATTCGAGTCCAACGGGTCCTTAACGCTTAGGCGTAGTCTAGAAACCGGGTTTCTCGCGCATCCTCTCGTTTGTCTCATCAACTTGGGAGAAACCCGGTTTCTTGCCCCCCGCGTCATCGCCCAATCGCCTACAATAATCATTAACCCCATTTTTAATTTTTAATTTTTAATTTTTAATTGAAACGTTATGTCCTCAAAGGGTCGCTTCTCTCGCTATGTGCGCTTGGCCTTTGTGGCTTTGGCGTTTGTATTGTATCCCTACTTGGTCAATCAAATGCCTGCCTTAGCGTTACTGCTCAAAGATGTGCCGCCGATAGTCATTATTCTTGCAGCCTTGGGTTGTGCGGCTGTTGTCGTTGTCGGGCCAGAATTATTAAATGTAGAGGAGAGCAGTATCGAGGAGTTATGGAAAAGGTTTGCTGAAGAAAATCAGGGGAAGATTAAAAACCGACTGAAGACTAACCTCGATTTCGGGTGTCATATTGATATTAGTGCCACAGATTATTATGAAGACGGAGAGCAACCGCAGGCTAAACCAAAACCCGCTTCACCTCAACCCGTTCCCACTCAGCCTGTTTCCGGTAAAGGCTGGCGTTCATGGTGGGGAAAGTTCAAGGGCAAAATCAAGCCACCGATGCCGTTGGGACTCTTTGCTACACAATCCGGTTTGGAAGTGCGCTACGAGGTGGAGAATTTCGAGACGCAAGAGACGACAGAAACTCATCAATCCATTTTAGAACTCTTTGAAGCGGCGAATCGGCGCTTACTGATCTTAGGAGAACCGGGAAGTGGCAAAACTACGGAACTGCTGAAACTTGCCGAAGCTTTGGGACAAGAGGCCGTTGATGATGCTCGCAAACCTATCCCGGTGATTTTTGAGCTGTCCGCGTGGCGGGGTGAGAAAATGCTCGATTGGATGGTGGAACAGATGACAGCGCAGTATGGCTTAAAGCCTGAATTCTGTCGCCAGTGGCTGTTAGCGGATTGGATTATTCCCTTGCTCGATGGTTTGGATGAGCTAGGACAAGGTAAACATGGCATAAAAGAAGCGGTTGATGCCATTGAGGAGTTGCAAGGGCATTATCAGCAGCAGCAACAAGCCTTAGTGATTTGTTGCCGAGTTAAAGATTATGAAAGCATTACTGCAGCAACTGAAACTGAACCCAACTGTGGCGTGGGGTTGCAAAAAATTAAGAAAGCGGTGAGATTATGCGAATTGAGCGATAAGCAAATTAAGGATTATTTAGAGCAACGTCTAGATGAAAAGCAAGGCCCCCCTTCTGGGTTGGAATTTTGGCAAGGGGTAAAAGATCATCCAGGATGGAAGAAATTAGCAGAAAATCCCATGTTCTTGAATCTGATGCCCATTGCTTACCCAGAAGGATTGCCAGGGGATGCACCGGAAAAAGTTGAGGCTTGTGAAAAACAGCTTTTTAATGCGTTTTTGGCGAAAAAGCTGCCCCAACTAGATACTTATAAGCAGAAAGATAAAGATCCGAGGCATTATCTGGCTTGGTTAGCCGCCAGTATGGGGAAAGAAGGCATTAATCAACGGGAGTTTTTGATTGAATCCTTGCAACCGACATGGCTAGAAAACGCTCGGCAATACCGACACTATCGCCTGATTATCGGGCTAATTTTCGGGCTAATTTTCGGGCTAATTTTCGGGTTGATTCTGGATAACACCTCTATTCAACTAACAGAAGCCCTCGATTTGTCTTGGCAGTCAATCCAGCGCGGATTACGCCAAGCACTGAAGTGGGGGCTGATTATCGGGCTGATTGTCGGGCTGATTATCGGGCTGATTGTCGAGCTGATTGTCGGGCTGATTGTCGGGTTGATTGTCGGGCTGATTGGAGGACTGATTGTCGGGCTGAGAGCTGACTTACAAGTGAGGCAACGTCCCAATGAAGGCATCTGGGAAACGGGCATTAAAACCCTGATTACCATTGGGTTAGCCATACCCCTGTGCCCGCTACTCTTCATTGTACCCCGTTGGGCAACTGGACAAGAGATCGATCTGCTGACCAGCTTCATTCAAGGGGTAGGAATGGGAGTATTAATCGGATTTTTAGTTGGTGGTGGTGTTGCCTTAGTTCAACATATTTCCCTGCGTTGGGTGTTGTCTCGTCAGGGAAATATGCCTGGAAATTATGCTGGCTTTCTCACTCAAGCCAGTCAAGCAGGAATGTTAAAACAATCGGGGGGACGGTTTCGCTTTTATCACGACAAACTGCGAGAACATTTAGCCCAAGAAGTCAACCTCCCAGCCTATACTCTACCCCCACACCACATAAGGAGATGGTGAGAATAATTTAAACCCTAAATTCCTCTTAAACAAAGGGACTTTTACTGCCCCCTTTTCCAAGGGGGGTTGGGGGGATCTTTACCTTGACTGTTGTACAATTAAACGGAAACAGTTTCCACTGAAAACGCAAACGCTCATCCCATAGACTCACCATGGTTGCCTTGTCTCCAGAACTGAAAACCCGACTCTCTTCTCCTCTAAAAATTGGCACGGTAGAAGTTAACTCTAGGGTCTTACAATCGCCCCTATCTGGGGTGACGGATTTGGTCTTTCGTCGCCTGGTGCGTCGCTATGCGCCCAGTTCCATGATGTATACGGAAATGGTGAACGCTACGGGATTACACTATGTGCGCGAGTTGCCGAAACTGATGGAGGTAGACCCGAATGAGCGCCCCATTAGTATTCAACTCTTTGACTGTCGCCCCGATTTTTTGGCCGAAGCGGCACAAATGGCCGTGGAGGAAGGAGCGGATACAGTAGATATTAATATGGGCTGTCCGGTCAATAAGATTACGAAAAATGGGGGTGGTTCGTCTTTATTGCGCGAGCCGGAAGTGGCGGAGGCGATTGTGCGAGAAGTGGCTCAAGCGGTTGAGGTTCCGGTAACCGTGAAGACGCGCATTGGCTGGTCAAATCAAGAAATTAATATCCTGGAGTTTGCGCAACGGATGCAGGATGCGGGGGCAAAAATGTTGACGCTCCACGGTCGGACTCGCGCCCAGGGGTATAATGGGCCGGCCCGTTGGGAATGGATCGCGAAAGTTAAGGAGATTTTGTCCATCCCAGTTATTGGCAATGGGGATATTTTCTCTGTGGAAGCGGCAGTACGCTGTTTGGAGGAAACCAAAGCAGATGGGGTGATGTGTTCGCGAGGGACGTTGGGGTATCCGTTTTTGGTAGGAGAAATTGATTATTTCTTGAAGACGGGAGAAAAATTGCCCGAACCAACGCCGATCGCCCGTTTAGAATGTGCCAAGGAGCATTTACGAGCCTTGTACGAGTATAAGGGCGATCGCGGCATCCGTCAGGCCCGCAAGCATATGACTTGGTACGCGAAGGAGTTCTATGGTGCGGGAGAACTGCGCGGTAAGTTAGCGCGGATTGAATCTGTGGAAGACGGGGTAACCTTATTAGAAGGGGCGATCGCCAAACTGATGGAATTAGACCTCGATCCTGCTCCTGTACCCATGGGTTAGTTTTCCCCAGTTTCCGGGAGATAGCCCGCAGTTGGGTGTATGGTCAAGAATGGCATTTAGACAGGAATGTGGTTATGAAAGCGCTAAAAATGGTGGCTTTAGTCGGAGGAGTGGCGATCGCTACCGTAACCGGAGCAATGGTTGCCACCAACCCCAAATCCTCCAACTATGAAGAGTTTGCCTCCCAACAGTTAGTCGAATACCTCCAAGAAAACGTTTGCGACAAAGCCGATCAAAGCTTTGGCAACATCCTGCAAGAATCTTGCGATAACTTCCTCCAAGAAGCTCGACCCCAACTGCAAACCATCATTGCCCAACGCACCGAGCGTCAAGACTATATACTGTTTAGTGTCTATCGAACTAATCTATCAATTGCCGCCTTTCTGCCTGCTTACGAATTTGAAACCCTAGGAGTTTTTTCCCATTTCCATATCTTGAAGGCAGAAGAAAGATCCGCCCAATAACGTCACTTTCGTTGTCAGGATATCCCCATGAGTTACTGTGTTAACCCCGAGTGCAAATCCCCCCAAAATCCCGATAACACTAAATTTTGCTCCAGTTGTGGCACTTCCCTCTATCTCCGACAACGCTATCGGCCGATTAGTCAACTCGGTCAAGGGGGATTTGGTAAAACCTTTATTGCTATTGACGAAGATATTCCGTCCCAACCTCTCCGAGTCGTCAAACAACTCTATCTCAAGGGGTTTAGCGATCGGGTCGTTCATAAAGCTCAACGGTTATTTCGTCAAGAAGCTGTTCGTTTAGATGAGCTAGGAAAACACAATCAAATTCCCGATTTACTCGCCAATTTTGAACAAGATCAACAGCTTTATTTAGTGCAAGAATTTGTAGACGGTCCAACCCTCACTCAGGAATTGCAACAAAAAGGGGGTTATGAACCCGAAGAAATTGAACAACTGCTGCGAGATCTTTTACCCGTTTTACAGTTTGTTCATGATAATCAGGTCATTCATCGGGATATTAAACCTCAAAATATCATCCGCCGCAAAAAGGATAATCTACCCGTATTAATTGATTTTGGCGTATCGAAATGGGTTTCACAAACCACCTTAAACCAAACCGGAACGATCGTTGGTAGTGCAGAATATATGCCCTTAGAACAGTTGCGAGGGAAAGTTTTTCCAGCCAGTGATTTATATAGCTTAGGAGCCACTTGTCTCCATTTGTTAACGGGACTGGCTCCCTTAGAACTCTATGATATTGCGAATGAAAAATGGGTATGGCGAGACTATTTACTCCCAGAAAAACGGGTGAATTTAACGTTAGCCCAAACCCTCGATCGCATGGTTGCCCGGAATTTAAAACAACGCTTTCAATCAGCCTCAGAAGTACTATCTGTATTATCAGTTTCTCCTGGTTCCTTCACTTCTATAGCAGCTTCCAAATCCCAAAAACCTAAATCTCAAAAACCGAAACCTCTCACTTCCCGTCCCTCTTCAAGTCGCACCGCTATCAGTAACCAACCCACAGAAGTTACCCCTAAAGCATTTAACCCCCTTCATATGGTTAAAACTTGGGTTTTTGGCTCCTCCGAACTCCCCGTAGAATTGAAGTCTGCTGTGGGTGTTGATTATACAAAATTGCAAAATCTACTGCAAATGAAGCGCTGGAAAGCAGCCGATCAAGAGACCTGGAATTGTCTTCATAAAGCATCGGGTAAACCGATTAGCTCTTTTTTAGATCCTCGTAATATCACGGATATTCATTGTGAAGATTTCCAGACCGTCGATCGACTGTGGGTTGAGGCCAGTGAGGGACGCTTTGGGTTTACGCTTCAGTTTCAGGTCTATCAACAAGCAGGAGAAGAGTACTTCCCGTTTTGCCAAGCCCTGAAGTGGCCCTTGCGGCCCAGTGGCAATACGGAGGACTATATTCAGTATAAAAGTAATGCTCCCGTCGCTCACCTTCCCTCTCCCGCTCGCTTCAAAGGATCGGATTGGTCAAAGCATGTAGAGGCGATCGCTTCTAAGTGTATTATTTGTGGATTGGTTTAGAGTTTTTGAGTTTTCTGTTATATTTTCCTAAGGAATATATAAGGATACTTAGGATATCTTTTATTGCCTTTCACCTCTTGCCGGTTGCCGGTTGCCGGTTGCCTTATTATATATAAAAAAACAATAAAGATGGTAGCATTAAAGCCTCCTCGACCTCAAATTTTAATTATTGATGATTCCATGAACAACCTGCATGTTCTGTGCAGCGCCCTCAAACAAGCAGGCTATAAAGCTCGTGGTGTCAAAAATAGTAAGATGGCTCTGATTAGTATTCAAGCTGCTCCTCCGGATCTAATCTTACTTGATATTAGAATGCCCGATCTTAATGGCTACCAAGTCTGTCAACGGTTAAAAGAAAACCCAAGAATGTCTCATATTCCCGTAATTTTCATTAGTGCCTTGGATGATCCCATTGACTTAATCCGAGCCTTTGAAGTCGGAGGATGTGACTATATTACCAAACCCTTTCAGATTGAAGAAGTTTTGGTCAGAATCAAGCACCAATTAAGAATTCAGACTTTAGAAAAACAACTCCTCGATCAAAATCACCAATTACAATACGAAATCGAACAGCAGGAAAAAACTCAAAAGGCACTCCAGGAGTCAGAAGAAAAATTTTCTAAAGCTTTTTTACTCAGTCCTTATCCCATGGCGATCGCCGCATATCCTGATGGAGAATTCATCGATCTCAATCAAGCTTTTCTAGATATTACGGGATATTCTAAAGCAGAAACCATTGGTAAAACCCCGATGGAGATGAATTTGTGCGCTAATTCTAAGCAACAAGATCTGCTCTTAGAAGAACTCAAGCGATCGCAGCGCCTCCAAAACTACGAACTCCAAGTTTTAACCAAAACCTCAGAAGTCCGCACGGTTCTCCTCTCGGCTGAATTACTTAATTTGCAAGCTAAATTTTATATTTTGTGTTTATTTGATGATATTACTGAACGCAAAAAAATAGAAATCGAACACAACCAAGTATTAACGGAGTTAAAGGAGAAAATCAAACTCGAAAGAGCCACCCGTCAAATCCTTGAACGGATGCGCAGTACCCTAGATATGGAACAAGTGTTCTACACCATCACCGAGGATATCCGCCAAACCCTACAGTGCGATCGCGTGGGTATATTTCGCTTTAATCCGGACTGGAGTGGCCAATTTGTGGCCGAATCTGTGGGCAAAGGTTGGGTATCCGTAATGACTAACCCCTTTGTCTCTCTAGAGAGCGATCGCTGTTTCGTCAATCTCTACACCCCAGATCCTCCGATCATCACCGATACCCACTTCCAAAACAACCGCAGCGGACGCTACAAATACCCAACAACCTATTTCTGCGTTCCCGACATCGAACAAGCAGGATTCAACGACTGCTATCTCGATCTCCTGCGCCAATTCCAAGCAACAGCCTATCTGACCGTTCCCCTATTCACCGAAACCGAATTTTGGGGACTCCTAGCCTGTTATCAAAACTCTAGTCCCCGCTTCTGGACAGACAGTGAAATTCATTTTGTGGTCGAAATTGGCGAACAACTTGGCATCACTTTGCAACAAGCCAAAGTCCTCGAAACTGCCCAACGACAATCCCAAGAACTAGCCCAGGCCAAAGATCTCGCCGAAGGAGCCAACCAAGCAAAAAGTGAATTCTTAGCCAAAATGACCCATGAACTGCGAACTCCCCTCAATGGTATTTTAGGCTTTACCCAAATTCTGCAACAAGATGCAAACCTCAGCCATGGAGTCCAAGACTACTTAAGCATTATTCACCAAAGTGGCGAACATCTATTGCACTTAATTAACGATGTTTTAGATATGTCCAAACTTGAATCTGGGCGCATCAAACTCTATCCCCAACCCTTCGATTTCTACCAATTTCTCGACTCCCTCAGCCGTCTCATCCGAACTCGAGCCACAACCAAAGGACTGACTTTTCAATTAATTCAGGAAGAGAATATTCCCAAAACCATCCAAACCGATGAACATAAACTTCGACAAGTCCTGATTAATTTACTCGATAATAGTATTAAATTCACTCCTTCAGGCATTATTACCCTCCGGATTTCTTGCCCTTCCTATTTATACTTCGAGGTAGAAGATACAGGGATTGGCATGTCTTCAGAATTCTTATCCACCCTATTTAATCCATTTTCTAACCCCCCGTCCCAAGACGGAACCGGGTTAGGTCTGGCCCTGAGTCAAAGATTAGTTAATTTAATGGGAGGACAAATTAAAGTCAAAAGCCAAGTGAACCAGGGGTCTCGGTTTAGCTTTCAAATTCCTTTTATTCTGGACAAAAGTATTCATCCTAATGAGGAGAGTAGCCCTTCCCCAGTCATTGGACTCGCCCCGAATCAACCGAACTATCGTATATTAGTAATTGAAGATCACTGGGCCAGCCGACAATACTTAGTGAATCTACTACAATCCGTTGGATTTCAAGTCCGCGAAGTCACTCAAACTGAAGAAGCCATAATTCTATGTAAAAACTGGTTACCCGATTTAATTTTGATGGATATCCAACTCTCGGCAATCTCTAGTCATACCCTCACTGAGACCATTCGAGCCACACCCAAAGGCAAAGAAACCGTGCTAATTGCTCTGATCCCTGAATTGGCCTCAGATCAACTCGGAGATCTTAGAGCAGATGGGTGGGATGACTACATGAAGCAACCCTTTCAAGAAGAAGTCGTGTGGCAAAAAATTGCCCAGCATTTAGGAGTTCATTATCAATATGCTAACTCATTGGACTCTACCTATCTGACTCCAGAATTGACGGAATTTTCTAGTGTAGATTGGATAAAGTCTAACCCCGATCCAACGATTGAGAAGGATTCAGACCACTTAAAAGAACGGTTAACACAAATGTCTCCAGATTGGATCGATCGGTTATTCCAAGCGGCTCGTAAGGGGTCGGATTCAGAAATTCTTGATTTAATTCAATTCATTCCTTCTGAACACCAAGGTTTAGCTGATAGATTAGAAAACTGGTCGAATAACTTTCAATTTGATCGAATCCTAGATCTGGTAAAAAATGTTGCCCATTCCCAAGAAATACTATGAATATGAACTCTCAACTGATCAATTATGCAGAAATTTTAGTTGTTGATGATAACGTCGTCAATGTGCGCTTATTATCAGATATTTTAAGTGGTATGGGCTATGAAGTTCGCAAAGCATTGAGTGGAAAAGCAGCGATTGACTCCATTTATAGTTGTTTGCCTGACTTGATTTTATTAGATATTAGAATGCCAGAAATGGATGGATATCAAGTATGTGAAGCCTTAAAAAGCGATCCTAAAACCTATGATATACCCATTATTTTTATTAGTGCTTCAGATGATACGTGGGATAAGGTGAAGGCATTCCAGTTAGGAGGGGCAGACTATATTACGAAACCATTTAAGAATGCTGAAGTTTTGGCTAGAGTGAAAAACCATTTACACATTCGTTCTCTGCAACAGCAACTGATTGAAAATAATGAGAAATTGACTCAAGCCAATCACGAACTAGAGAAATTCACTTCTGTAGTCTCCCATGATTTACAGCAACCGATGCAAAGTATCTTAGGATTTGCTCGCATTCTGGAGTTTACGTTAAAAGATAAATTAGAACCTGAAGAATATACTCATTTACAAAGTATTATTAGTGCGGGCGACCGCATGAAACGATTAATCCAGGATTTATTGATCTATGCCAAAATGGGACAAGAGCAGATCGCTTTAGAACCGGTTGATTGTAATGAAATTATTGGGCAAGTGAAAGAAAACTTAGCCAGTGCGATCGCCGAACGAAATGTGAATCTTATTTGTTCTTCATTGCCCACGGTGCAAGGGAATGAACTTCAGCTTGTTCAACTGTTTCAAAATTTAATTAACAATGCGATTAAATTTACAGCTCCAGATCGACAACCAGAAATTCAAATCAAAGTGGTCATTCGGAAAAACAAATGCTTAATTAGTATCAAAGATAATGGTATTGGTATCCCCCCAGACAAAACCGGAGAAGTTTTTCAAGTCTTTAAGCGCTTTCATGACTCCAAAAAATATAGTGGTCATGGCATTGGGCTAGCTACATGCCGCAAAATTGCTGAGAACCACGGCGGTAAAATTTGGTTTAAATCAGAAGTTGATGTGGGAACATCCTTTTATTTCACTCTTCTAATGTCTGGTGCTGAAGAAGAGATTCAGGAAGTAATGGAGTGATTAGGTCTAATAAACTCTCAAAATCAAACCCATTCAATTTCTGCTCAATGAATTGTATGAGTTCAGCTCGATCGCCGGGCAAATCTTCAATTAGCTCTAGAATCCTTTGATCGTCCAAGGTAATGGTGGCATGGTATATGTCTTCGAGCCATAGCTCTGGCATCGTCAAAAATATGCTAACATCAACCTTTTCCGCATGGATTGGCTCTGAGAAAATACTGATTCTTAATGGATCTTCATAGGTATACTCTAAGGATAAAAATTCAGCAATAGTCGTCAAAAGAATAGACTCTTCAAGGGGTTTATAGAGTATGCGATCGTAACTGATTTGAGCGTTTAACTGGTCTTCATCCTCAAAGATCATGGCTGTGATCGCGATAATCGGTATAGACTTTTCCTGAGTGATAGCACAAATTTGTTCAATAGTTGGATATCCATTCTGATAGGGCATTCGCAAATCCATCAAAATCAGATCTGGATTAAAATGGTGCCATTGGGCGATCGCCTCTTTGCCATTGGCTACCCCCTCAACCACAAATCCTACTATTTCCAGCAACGTAACCAACCATTGGCGATCCTCTGAGTAATCGTCAATCACTAAAATGCGATAAGACGGTTGATCCGGTGCTAAACCCTTTACCCGTGGATGTTCTTGATGTCCTGGGTTCTTGAGTAAACACTCTGGTTCTACCGGAATCTGAAACTTAAAAATACTACCTCGATCGACGACACTCGATACGCTTAACTTACCCCCCAATAACTCTACAAACTTATGGCTAATCGATAGGCCTAAACCGGTTCCCTGTTGGGATGCTAACCCTGTTGAAGTCTGCTGAAAGGGTTGAAACAGTAACTCAATTTCCTCTGGGGGAATTCCTGGGCCAGTATCTTCTACTTCAAAAGCTAATAAATGCTGTTCTTCCCGCTGTTCAATATAACCCACCCGTAAAATAACTTGTCCACGAGTGGTAAATTTAATCGCATTACCGAGCAAATTAATCAAAATTTGCCGTAACTTCCCTTCATCTGTTTCCAAGCATTCGGGCAATCGAGTTATCTTTTGCACTTCAAAATGGAGCTGTTTTTCTGCTGCTTTCAGATTTAACATCTGATAGAGACTCTCGAGGAAAACTTGTATATTAATCGAGGTAGGATTGACCTCGATATAACCCGCTTCAACCTTGGATAAATCTAAAATATTATTAATTAGCCCTAATAAATGTTCTCCACTGTGATAAATGATATTGAGATAATTTTCGTGTTCGTCAGAGAAATAAGCATCTCGCAGGAGAACCTGAGTAAATCCTAAAATGGAATTCAGGGGGGTTCTTAATTCATGACTCATATTGGCTAAAAATCGACTTTTGGCACGGCTGGCAGATTCCGCCTGTTCTAGAGCCAGATCCCGTTCTAATTCTACCTGCTTGCGTTCAGTAATATCACGGGCAATCAAAATAACTTGATCCTCTAACATAGGAGATAAGGTCGCCGAAAACCAAACCTTGGAGTCTTCAAGATCGAGAGCATAATCTAAAGTAAGGGTAATTTGATCGGCTACCACCTGTTGTAACTGCTGACAGAGTGTTTCTCGTTGCTCTCCATAAATAATCTGATTAATGGTTTCCGAAATGAGTTCGACTCCCTCTCCCAAAGCCGGAGCCGTGGGACTCATTTTAATGGTTTCCCCCGCTCGATCCAGGACTAAGACAATATCTCCCATCGCTCCAAATACAGAGCGCATTTCCATTTCTGAAGTCTGGATTTTTTGTTCTAAAAGCCTGCGATCGCTAATATCGAGGAGAATGCCAAATAATCCCCTCACCTTACTATCCATCCCTAAAATCGGTTGCACTCGCAGCTCACAATAGCGCAGTTGTCGATCGCCACTACAGAGAGCTAATTCCCATTCTTGGGCCCTTCCTGTGGCGATCGCCTCTTGGATACGCTGGTGAAACTCCCGGCGATCTTGGGCAGGGAGCTTTTTCAACACTTGTGCATAGGTCAACCGTTGGGGATCAATCCCTAAAATACGATAGGTTTCCTGCGATCCTCGAATTTCCTGACTGAGGCGAATCTCTTCCTGACGCTCCCATTCCCAACTGCCAAAGTGGGCAATCCGCTGTACTTCTAATAAGGATGAATTTCCGGAGAGCAAATACTCTGAAGAAGTAGATGGGGAGAGAGGTTGTTGCCATAGATAACATTCTGGACAGGGTAGGAGATAGGCAGATTTTTCCCTTAATTGATCTCTTAGCTGATGCTGATGCAGTTGCCCTTCAATCGCACTGACCAGATCCATGGGTTGACTGGAAGAGAGAAAGCTTACTCCCTGAAGAACTAATCTTTTGACGGTTGCTAAATCGACTGAATCATTGGTTAACACCAGCAAAGGAATACCATGAGTTTTTGGATCGGATTTGAGGCTTTGGTAAACCGGTTGCCAATAATGGGCAGAATGGGATTGAATTAAGACTAAATTCGGTAGAAAGCCTGAGGGGATACGATCTTCCCAATTCGGGAAAATTTGAACGTCATACCCAAGTTGAACTAACTGGTTTTGTATAATTTCTCCTTGGCTAGGATAGCGGGTAATGAGAGCCAGGCGATCGCCGCTCGAGATCTCAGCCCTTTGAGTATCCCTACTATGGGTTCTATCCGTCAGATCGTCTCTCATGGCGAGAATGTCCTTGGCATCAACAGAGCTGTAGATGAGGATTGAAACTCAGCTTCAGTCATCTTTAGAGTTACTGAAGTAGTCTATCAAGAATATCTATTACCTGTATAAGAATCAAGCTCGGATCGGAGGAGTCAGATAATATGTAAAAATTCAAGTCAAATCCTGAATCCGCCCCCTGGGGTAACTGGTTCAGTCCATTGGCGATCGCTTCAGGGATAGCCTTGAACACTTGAGGGATTCCCATTGTGGGATCGTGAGCCTCTTCTTTGTGTGTGTAACAACTATTGTCCAGTTCCCCTGGTTATTTCCTCTTTCCACGCTCCAAAGCACGAATAAGCCATAACTATGAGAATTTTAATCACCGAAGATGACCCCATTTTAGCACCCATGCTCAAGAAAGCCTTAACCCACCAACATCATGTAGTTGATATTGCTCATGATGGGGAAATTGGCTGGGAATATGCTGATACTCTCACCTACGATTTAATTTTATTAGATATCGATCTCCCCAAGCTAGATGGATTCAATTTATGTCATCGTTTACGACAAGAAGGATATCAAGGCGCGATTATCCTATTAACCGCCAAACATGAGAGTACTTATAAAGTCAAAGGTCTAGATGCTGGAGCCGATGATTATGTCGTGAAACCTTGTACCCTAGAAGAACTGAATGCTCGGATTCGGGCCGTAATGCGTCGTCGGCAAACCTATACCCAATCCCTGTTAATCTGGGGAGATTTATCTTTAAATCCGAAAACTTTTGAGGTGACTTATCAACAAAAAGATCTTTCTCTATCTGCCAAAGAGTATAGTTTGCTGGAATTATTTTTGCGCCATCCCCAGAGAATCTTTAGTAGTAGTAGTATTTTAGATTATTTATGGTCATTTCCTGATAGCCCAGGGGAAGATACGGTGCGGGCCCATGTGAAGCGCCTGCGACGCAAATTAAAAAATGTAGGTGCAGATGGGGTCATCGAAACCATTTATGGTATGGGTTATCGTTTGAAAACCGTACCCCCTAAAGCAGCAGAAGACCCAAGTCCTACTCCCCCTGTCGTCCCGATCGCTGAACCTCAGAAACTGGAGACTCCAGAAGCTCAAACTGAGGCAACGATCGCCGAATTATGGGAGTCTTTCAAAGGGCCGATTCTAGAGCGGTTAACCCTTCTAGATGATGCGATCACTGACTTAGAACAAGGTACCTTATCAGAAGATATGCGCCAGGAAGGACGGCGCACCGCCCACAAATTAGTCGGCTCTTTGGGCATGTTTGGCTATCCCCAAGGATCGGAAATCGCTCGGTTAATAGAAATGATTTTCCAATCCGATAAGGTTAGGCATCAGGGGAGCAAGTTGCGATCGCATCTAAGACAACTGCAAGTCTTGCTTACTCCCCCTGAAGAACAGACCCCAAAACAACAGCAAGAAGAGCAATCTTTGGATCTCCCGGATCGTCAAGACTCCGATCTTCCTGCTCCCCTAGTTGTCCTCGCAGTTGACGACGATCCCTTAATTCACAAACGTCTCACCACCTGTCTCCCCCCCTGGGGAATTGACGTTACCCCCTTGGGAGACCCCCATAACTTTTGGCAAACCCTGAAGCAAGTCCAGCCCCATCTGCTGATTTTAGACATCGATATGCCCGATATTACCGGATTAGACTTATGTGAAGCCGTTCGCAACGATCCAGATTGGAATAACTTACCCATTCTCTTTTTAACCACCTACAAAGACCCAGAAACCATTAATCGCCTTTATTCCCTGGGTGCGGATGACTACGTGAATAAAACGGCCACCGATTCCGAATTAGTTACCCGCATCTTAAACCGTCTGGAGAGGTATCAACTCCTCCAATCTTGCTTAAATCTCTCTCCTCAAATCGATCCACGCGATGAATTAACCGCCCTGATCCGTCGCTATCCGGCTTGGACACAACTTGAACATCAGTTAGAGAGATGCCATCAAGATCGTCAGTCTCTCGCTGTAATTATTCTGGATATCGATCGCTTTCGACAGATTAATCAACAGGGAGGCTATCGATTAGGCGATCGCGTCCTCAAAAATATTGCCCAAATTTTACTCGAGCAAGTCCCCCCAAAAACATTAATTACCCGATGGGGAGACGATCAATTTTTATTAGCTGCTCCCGGAATCAATCCTCAACAAACTGAGCGATTAATCCAACAGATCCTCATTCAAGTAGATCGGATGGATATTGGTGGTTTAAAACCGATTAAAATTACCCTCAGTAGTGGCTGTGCCCAATTTCCCGATCACGGTCAAGAATTAGAGCAACTTTGTCAACGGGCAGAAAACGCTCTACATTTAGCCCGAAAAAATCGGGGGTAGAGGCATAGACCTAGAAACCGGGTTTGTGCAAAATTTTTGGACTCTCAACCCAATTCTGGATTCAGAAACCCGGTTTCTTTGTTGGTGGCGATCTCTAATGCTATAATTATAGATAAATTTTGGCACAAATAGACTGATGGATATCACCTTAAAGAGTGAACAAGCTGACTTAGTTCAACAACAGATCAATAGTGGAAAATACCATACTCCAGAAGAAGTAATTTCTGAAGCTCTACAATTACTGTCTCAACGAAATAGAGACTACGAGGAGTGGGTAGAAGAAACTCGGAACAAAGTAGATATAGCGATTGAAGAACTCAGACAAGGTGAAGGTATTGATGGTGAATTTGTTGTTGCTCAACTCAAAGAAAAAATCAACAAAGCCCGTAAAAGTTAACTATGAATCGTTACATCATTGCTCCTTCGGCTAGTCGTGATTTAAATCAGATCATCGATTATTTTTCCGAATTTAATATTGAAAAAGGAGAGCGTTGGATTGCAGCTTTTCAGAAAAAGTGTAAAAACCTGATGAACTTTCCCAAGCTAGGACGCACTTATGGAGAAATTAGAGAAGGTTTGCGCGGTGTGCCCTTAAATGGCTATATTATTCTCTATCAGATTACGGATGATACCCTAGAAATTCTGCGGGTAGTACACGGTTCTCGTAACTTAAACGCATTGTTTGAGCCAGATGAAGAAGAAAGGGAATAGTACAAGGGCGATCGCTCAAGGTCTAGAAACCGGTTTTCCCTCCAAAAGGGTTGCACAAACTCGGTTTTCTTCCATTGCCTATTGCCTTTTAGCTTCCCTCCTTGGGGAGACACAGGGGGGGTTTACCTTTTGCCTTAATAAAATATGAATAACCTTTACAGCCTATTGTTGATGACTCTGGTGACGGCTACCCTAGGAGGAGCCAGCTTTGCCCTATTCTGGCATAATCGCCCGGTTGTGAATACTCCTGCATCCCAACCTTCTCGAACACCGTCTACTGCTGCGGTTTCCCCTAATGCGTCTATGGAGATTCCGTCAGAAATCCGCCCTTTAAATCTATTAGATCGGGATGATGTGGAACCGGGAAGCGAGTTTGATGAATTTCGTCGAGAATTTCGTCATGCAGTAGGAAACCGAGATTCAGACTTTATTATGGACTTGCTGCCAGAGGAGAGTCCTTTATGGGAGACCATGGGAGAAGTGAGGATGTGGGAAGAGCTGGAAAAGGCGATCGCCCTCGGATGCATTGCCGAACCGGATCCCACCGATGCTAATGTTGATCCATTTACATCCCTCTGGATTTGTCCCCCCGTACAATCCGAACTACTGCAAGCCTATCCCCCATTGGCCGACTCACCCCAACCTAGACTAGACTGGGAAAAGAACCAGGTGGTTGTAGTGGGAGCGGGGGTGAATGTGCGATCTGGGCCCGATATCGACAGCGAGGCCATTTCTGTCGCCTCCAACGAAGTCTTAACCCGCAATCCTTCATCATCAGAGGACACAGAAATAGAAGAAATAGAGGAAACATCTAACACCTTTTCCAGTCCCCTTGATGGATGGACAGCAATCTGGTTACCGAGTGGAGAAGCTGGTTATATTTATAATCGCTATGTCTATTCTCCCCTAGACCCCCAAATTCAATTTGGCCAAGTTCAAGGAGAATGGAAACTCTTCTATTTCTCCCAACCTCCTAACCCTTAGTGTGCTGGGCACGGGTAAGAGATGATAGGGAATGGCTAATGGCTAAACTGGTATAACGACTAATTTAAATATTGAGAGTTCATTGAATCTATGAGTATTAAGAAAAAGCCCCAATTACCTCGACCTCAACAGATGGGTTGGATTTTAGTCGGTGTGGCTGGGGTAATTGTAGCAGTCAACTATATTCTCCCTCAATTTACACGGCCGAGACTGCCCACCATTCCCTACAGTGAATTTTTATCTCAAGTCAAGAATAATCAGATTTCTGGTGTGCAAATTGGGTCGAACGAAATCCGCTATCGCCTGAAATCAGAAAACGGCTCAGAAGAACTCGGCCCCCTACTCTCAACGACTCCCGTATTTGACCCCGAATTAGTCCAGCGATTAGAAGCGAATGGGGTTCTGTTTCAAGCGGCTCCACCGCCAACGAATACCTGGTTTGCTGTTCTCTTAAATTGGGTGATACCACCGATTATTTTGGTCGTTGCGTTTCAGTTTTTCCTCAATCGGGGGAATTCCCAATCTCTCGCCATTAGTAAGAGTAAAGCCAAGATTTATGTAGAAGGAGAATCAGAAAAAATAACCTTTGCGGATGTGGCTGGAGTCGAAGAAGCAAAAATTGAATTAGCAGAAATTGTGGAGTTTCTCAAAAGTCCCGATCGCTTCAAAAACATCGGTGCGAGAATTCCTAAAGGCGTGTTATTAGTTGGCCCTCCAGGAACCGGAAAAACTCTTTTAGCCAAAGCCGTTGCTGGAGAAGCAAATGTTTCTTTTTTCAGCATCTCAGCTTCCGAGTTTGTAGAGCTATTTGTGGGCACGGGAGCTGCACGAGTCCGGGATTTATTTGAACAAGCGAAAAAGAAAGCACCCTGTATTATCTTTATCGATGAATTGGATGCCATTGGTAAATCCCGTAGCAGTGGCGCGGGGCAAAGTGGCTCGAATGATGAACGGGAGCAAACCCTAAACCAGCTTTTGACGGAAATGGACGGCTTTGGAGTTGGGGATGCCACGGTGATTGTTTTAGCAGCAACGAACCGCCCAGAAGCCTTGGATGCTGCCTTGTTGCGTCCCGGACGCTTCGATCGCCAAGTGCTGGTAGACCGACCGGATTTAGCGGGAAGGTTGACAATATTGGAGATTTATGCTAAAAAAGTTAAACTTGGGGAAGATATTGATTTGAGGGCGATCGCCACCCAAACGCCTGGATTTGCGGGAGCAGACCTCGCCAACCTAGTCAATGAAGCTGCATTACTCGCGGCTCGCAACAACCGGGAAGCTGTATCTCAAGCTGATTTTAAAGAGGCGATCGAGCGCGTGATCGCCGGACTAGAGAAAAAGAGCCGTGTATTGAGCGATCGTGAGAAAAAACGAGTCGCTTATCACGAAGTCGGCCATGCCTTAATAGGAGCCTTAATGCCGGGAGGCAGCAAAGTCGCCAAAATCTCCATTGTTCCCCGGGGTCTATCTGCCCTCGGCTACACCCTCAAATTGCCCACTGAAGACCGGTTCCTGATGGAAGAATGGGAATTACGCGACCAAATTGCCATGTTACTCGGCGGACGCGCTGCCGAAGAACTCATCTTTAATACCATTTCCACCGGAGCCTCTGACGACTTGCAACGAGCCACAAACTTAGCCGAACAAATGGTCACGACCTACGGCATGAGCAAAGTCTTAGGCCCCTTAGCTTATCAAAAACTTCAGTCTGGAAACTTCCTTGGTAATGGTAGTGGCAACACTCGCCGCATGATGAGCGACGACACTGCCCAAACCATCGATCGCGAAGTCAAAGAAATTGTCGAACAAGGATATGAAAAAGCCTTTAGCATTTTGTCCCACAATCAAGAACTGATGGAACAAATAACCCAAAAACTCTTAGAAACTGAAGTGTTAGAAGGCGAACAACTGCAAGTGTGGTTGGATCGCGTCAGTCCGATCTCTTCTCCATCCTAAATATTGATGGATGACAAGCTTCAAGAGAAATAGTCGGGCGATCGTAGAGACAAGGTACACCTTGTCTCTACCTATTTCGATCGTTATATCTAGTCTGGTTCATTGGCTATGAGGATTGTGGAATGGTCGTAAGGTTGCCGAGTGGTTAACTGGGGTAACCGGAAGAAAAATTAGCCGGCAAAGGGGATGGGAAATCCTGCGACAAATGACATTTCGGCTCAGGGTTCCCCGACCCTCTGACGTTAAAAGTGACGAAAGTGAGCAGCAAGAGTGGAAAAAAAACTGTCCACAGAGCTAGAGCAACTCCAGAGAACCTACCCTGATGCAC
>NZ_JAQMUE010000038.1 GCF_028330985.1 Roseofilum reptotaenium CS-1145
TACAATAAACCCGGCTTCTTTTAATCCTAGGGATTAAGCCTGATGAGAGAAACTAGATAGAATTGGGACTGGGGAGTTTAGATTAACCACAGCCGTTGTAGATGGCGTTCGGCATCCCAGTAAGCGGTGCGAGAATGGAGCATCCGATGGTTAAAATCAATAAACCGTTTTGGGGAATGCGGATAGATTCGTGATTTTGGTCAAACCAAGTAATAATTTTATCGCAGAGATGCAGTAACCAGGAATCCCTAACTGAGGGCGAAGTTTGGGTCATCTCTGGCGATGGGTTTCCGTAAATCAGGGTGTTGTAAGAAAAGCGAAATAGGGGTTTATTCTGATTCAGGGAAAGGATAGGACGCAGGAGTTTTTGGTTGCCATTTTTGGAGACAAAAGGATAGTGACGAGCGAGCATCTTTTGTTGGTCGATCTCTGTGAGATGTCCGAGCAAGTCTTGTCCGTCTGCCAGGGTGGTATAGCCACCGCCAAACCGGTCGGGTTCTAGGCAATACAGGGCTAAATAGTTGGGCGGAACGAGGAGATCGCTGCCGTCGGTATGGGGACGCAGAGGATTTTGGCTTTGGGAATCTGACAGGTTTTGTTTACCGAGATTGGCTTTAACAGTGTAGATGGTTTGACCGTTTTCTTGGGTCATGGTTTGGCATTGAGCTATCTGTTTTGCCAGGGTTTGCCAGATGTCTTGGGGGACATTAGGAAGCAAGACCCAACCGTTTTGATGCAGGTTTTGGCCGATGGCGTTGATGCCATTGGTTTCGAGTGATAAAATCATGGTGTTGAAAATTAGTGTGTGGCCTTAAGTCGAGGTTTTGGCTTAAGGTTTTTTGTTGACGAAGCGGGTTCTTTGAACTGGCTTCCTATATTTTTTTTATAGCGAGTTTTTGCTGGGAAAATCAAGGGGTTCATGACTCACTTTTTCTCTAGAATTAAAGGGTATATCTCTTGATGTCTAAAGTGGTTTATTGCTGACCTTTTGACTCTGATTGACTCCGGATGTCTACGCATGTCTCAAAATGTCTCCTAATTACGGTAAAGCGGATCGATCAAGATTTTTTTTGCTATGGTAAATATAAGTTGACTGATGTTTTAGAGAGCAAAATGGAACATTTAGGAGTTAAAGTTATGCAACCAGTTGATATTCCAGAGCGCTATGAAAGGCTATTTTTGGAGAGTAGAGCTAGGCAACTGGGGTTATCAGGCATTACACTTGATGTGTTTAAAACACGGTTATGTAAAGATAACTTAAATAAGCAGTGGTGTGAGTTAACGGAGGAGCTGCCGGGTTCGATTAATGGAGACAATGCGCGGAAAAATGTTTGGGGTAAAGAGATTAGTAAGGCTCTGAAGGAAGCGGGATTTAATGCTCAGGAGAATGGTAAAAAGCTTTGGCTGGATGTGCACAAATGGTTGGAGCAGAAGTATGAACCCTGGTTATGGGAGATGCTAACGCAGAAATTGGAACGGGCACAGGATATGGGGTTTCTTGAAACTGGCACACATGAACCTAAAGTCGCTGATTTGGGGCGTTATAGACCTTCTGAACCTTATGTGAAGCGGGTGAAGGGAGAGAGTCAGTTGATATTGGAGATAAGGGTAAGACAACCGGCTCATTTAACCCTATTGCTTAGGGAAGCTAATCAGGAAGTTTGGTGTTTATGTCCGTCAGAATACATACCGAATAGTAAACTTGAAACTGGGAAGCATATATTTCCCCAACCATGTTCACATAATGAAGACTTCCATGTATTTGGTATATCTGATGTTGTGGGGAAGGAGCAGTGGTTAGCGCTGCTGACTCTAGAGGCTCCTAGGTTTGGATGGTTACAAAACACAGAGGATGTATCGGAGAACCAGTTGGAACCATCGGAGTATCAGTTGGAGCCGATGGATTTGCAGGAGGTATTGGATTATGTGAGCCAGGGGAAGAATAGACGCTTACTGTATACCGAGTATGAGGTGTATTAGCTGGGAGCTAAGAAACCGAGACCTTTATTGAGAACTCCATTGCTAAAGGAGCAAGAGCTGATGATTTATAGTCATTTTAATTAAGATTGACACACCAAGCTCTATCTACAACAAGGATATCTGTAGGGGCGAACGGCCGTTCGCCCCTACAACCATGCCCCATCCTTAATTAAAACAACTATAGTTTACAGAAGGTGGTTTAGTGGCGATTGAGCAACTGTAAACAAGTTTTCTTTTAATTGAACTATGAATAAACACCCAATCAAAAAATTTATGACATCTATCAAACAGTGGCACAACGAACTTGTCACGTCCTTGATGTTGAAAGCTCTGAACGAGAAAATCGTGCCACTGCACTACCAGGAGCAACATACAGAAATTTTCCAACCTTTAGAGTGGAAAAACCTCAGCGAGCAACACTTGCTACTCTTTGATCGGGGCAAATACGAAGAAGCTATTTCCAAGGCAGAAAGGGTGCTGAAACTGGCGCGGGAGATTTGGGGTAATGAGCATAAAAATGTAGCTACGAGCGCTAACGGCCTGGCAAATTTGTACCAGGTTCAGGGAAAATACTCAGAAGCCGAACTCCTATATGAAGAGGCTATACGCATAGGCCGCATGACAAACCATCCCGAACTGGCTAAATTGCTGGGCAACTTTGCAGAACTCTGCCGCGTTCAAGGCGAATACTCAAAAGGCGAACTTTTGTGCAAAGAAGGTGTAGAAGTAGGTCGTTCCCTACCCGATAACCATACCGACTTAGCTCTCTGCCTGAATATCTTGGCTCTGTTGTACCAATTTCAAGGCAAATATTCAGAAGTCGAATCTTTGTTCAAAGAAGCTATAGAAATAGACCGTACACTACCCAATAACGATCTTAACTTGGCTAGAGACTTCAACAGAATGGCAGGATTGTACCTACTTCAAGGTAGATACTCAGAAGCCGAACTCTTATTACAAAAAGCTACAGATATATTCCGCAGGGCTTTACCCCAGAACCATCCCAACCTAGCTACCCACCTGCACAATGTGGCAGTATCCTACCAGTATCAAGGCAGATACTCAGAAGCCGAACCCTTGTTCCAAGAAGCTATAGAAATAGACAGTATTGCTCTACCCGATGGTCATCCCGACCTGGCTCAACACCATTGCAATTTCGCTTGGTTGTACAAGGATCAAGGCAGATACACAGAAGCCTTGCAGCAATTCCAAGCTTCTCTGGAGTGCGAACAAAAGCGACTGCGCTATATCTTCAGCACCCATTCTGACAGAGAGCGCCGGGAATATCTGCAATCAAACCGCCAAACCTATGATGTATTCCTCAGCCTAGTGTCCCAGTATCTAGCCGATGACCCAGAAGCAGTGGGAGCCGCTCTCGATGCTGTGTTGCGGCGCAAGTCCTTGACCACCGAAGCTCTGGCGGCCCAGAGTGCAGCTATCTATAGCGGCCGCTATGGAAAAGCAGTTATCGCTCTGTTTCGTAAGAGACAAGCCTATCTGGAGAAACTGGGGGAAGCCATGTATACCCCACCCGCACCTCAGATTGACCGAGAGGTTGACCGACAACAGCGAGAGCAGTATTGCCAGTTCGTCAAAGACCTACAAACGAAAGCAGAAACTCTAGAAAAACAACTGGCCAAGAAAGTACCGGAACTGCAACTGAACCAACAAACCATCAACTGGCAAGAGATTGCAAAGGAACTGCCGAAAGGTTGGGCGTTGGTGGAGTTTGTCCGCTTCCGTCACCGTGATTTTGAAGGCAAAAAGTGGCAAGAGGAGCGCTATCTGGCGTTTACGGTGATGGCGCACCAACCGGAGCAAGTGCGGTTAATTGATTTAGGAGAAGCTCAAGCCTTAGACAGGTTGATTACCCAGTTTCGCCACTATTTTATCGGCCCAGGGGATAAACTGGGGCGTTATAGGCCTGGATTTGCCCAGCAGCAAGCGAAGAAGCAGGAAAAACTCTATCAGGTTCTCTGCCGACCGTTGATTGAGGTGTTGGGTGGGGCTTCTCACTGGTTCCTGGCTCCGGATAGTGCGTTGAATTTGTTGCCGTTTCAGATTTTGCCAATGCCCTCATCCGCAAATTCTCTCCCTTCGGCAAGCTCAGGGCAACGCCTACGGGAGAGGTGGGTTAGTGGAGATGGCTTTGCTCCATCCCGTTCCGCTCCCCATAACGGTTATCTGGGTGATATGTATAGTATGAGTTACCTGAGTTCAGGACGCGACCTGCTGCGTCAGTCACCGAAGCGTAAGCCGAATACCTGTCCGGCAACGATTCTAGCTGACCCTGATTATGATTGGGATGGGGTTCCCTTCGACTCCGCTCAGGGAACGCTCTCGGCTCAGGGAACACCTTCTGTTGAGGGCAAGTTGGGAGTGGAAACCCTGGCGACGCTCTCCGGGTTTGAGCGTGCCGCAGGAACCGATATCTTTGGTCGCCAAGTTGCTGAACTGCTGAAGATGCAACCCTACCTGGATAAAGAAGCCGTTTCCACCCATCTCACCGATAGCGCCTGTCCCCGCATCCTCGCCATTGCCACCCACGGCTTCGCCCGCATGGGACAAAAGCCTTATCGCGAGTTCGTTCTCGCCTTACTTGCGACTGATGTAGAACAACACACGAAACTCTTTGAGCAAAATCCCCACTTAATGAACCCGCACCTATTGGAATTCATTGAGCAAGCCGCACAATATAACGACGCAGAGAATCCCGAAATTAGCCAATGCCTCCTCAATCTTACCCCGCAAATCCAAGCCTACCTCAACGCCCATCCCCCCAGCCGCCTGGATGCGGAAGATGCGGATGATGCCATGTACCGGGCGGGGGTTGCCCTCGCCGGAGCCAATGTCTGGAACCAGGGTAAGCCGCTCCCAGAGGGGATGAAGGGGATTCTGTTTGCCCAGGATATCGCCTCCTTAGACCTGTGGGGCAATGAACTCAGCGCCCTGATTGCCTGCCAAACCGGACTCGGTGAGGTGTCGTCTGGGGAGGGCGTATTTGGCTTACGCCGGGCATTTGTGGTGGCTGGGTCAAAAACGCTGATTATGAGCCTCTGGTCGGTTCCTGCCCTGGCTACGGCGTATCTAATGGAATGGTTTTTCCACTACCTCGACCAAGGTGAAGGACGTGCCGCAGCCCTTGCCACCGCTCAGTCTGATGTCCGCAGGGTGACGGCGGGAGAGCTGCATCAGTCGGAGTTAGGGCAGGCTATTTTACAGGAGTTAGGGAAAGATTACGCGGATAAGGAGTGCCCCCTGTCCCATCCGTATTATTGGGGTGCGTGGGTGTGCCAGGGGGATATTGGGGGATTAGCAATTAATGCTTGATGGGAGAATGGGGGGAAATTGCCTTTTGCCGATTCCCCATCCTCACCAAGCTATGGCAAACTATATAACGGCAACCGATCGCGTCACGGTGTGAGTACAACCATGAGTGAATTTTTAGATTATCTCAAACCCAACTATAAATATGCTTATGTGGCAACGGGGGAATTTAAGCCAGGTAAGTTTGCTGAGGCACGAGAATTGTATGAAGAGGCGATCGCTACCTATAGCGAGGGATTTGAGGGAGCCTACTTGCTACAAGAACCGGGAAGCGACCGAGGAATTGCGGTAATCTTCTGGGATCATATTGAAGATATGGAAGCCAATAAGAGTGAGGCAAACGAAAAGATTTTACACAAGATGCTACCGTTGTTTGTTCAACCTCCGGTAACCACCTTTTATGAAGTCTGTAGTGAAATTAAGCCTAAATAGAGGCAGGATGTGGGGGAGAACAATTTTTCTCTCCTACAGCTACAGCATAGAAAAGGAGAATTAGGCATATTGTCTATTGCCTATTGCCTGAAACAATAACCTCTAACTGTCCTAACTCACTCCTTCTCTGCTATACACCCTATGAATACAACCAGAAATAGGTCACCATGGGAATCACAGTTGCCAGAATCAGCAACACAACTACCCAAACCATAGCGTTAGAGTTCTTGGTTTCTTCTGCCGAAGCAAACGTACTTTCTGCTTGAATCGTGTCTTCAACTACGGGAGGGCCGGGATCGGGATTACCAGATAGAATAGCGGTTAAGCGATCGCCTGCGCCTAAAAAGGCTCGATTGTAGCGATCGCCACTGCGCAACGGCACTTGCACCGTTTCGCTCGACACACTCTCAGCCATCTCATCAGACAACAGATCTTGCGTTCCCTCTCCTGTCTGAATGGCCGAATTATTGGTCACTACATCCAACACCAATAACACTTGATTACGTTGTTCCTCTACAGTAGGAAACCACTTTTCAAACAAATCATGGGTAAAGCTATCAATCGTTTCCCCATAATCTAAACGACGAATCGTTACCAAGCGCACCTCATTCCCGGTTTCTTCAGATAGTTCACTGAACTGTTTACTGAGTTTTCCTTCATTTAAGCGACTAATCACATCCGCTTGATCGACTATCCAAGTCGCCTCTCCTGCCTCCACCACAGGCATTTGATAAACCCCCGTAGCTTCTGCCAGTTGCGGATTCATCCACCACAGAAACAGAGTCAAAATACTGATTAATAATCCCCGAACTGTTGTTTTCATTTTAAATATTGCCTCATTAAAATCCTATCTATCATTTTCATACAATTTATCTGAGGAAAGAGCAAAACCCGGTTTTTCCTATTTCCTACTCACGGATGTACCAAATACACCGAACAGGGAACATGATGAATCACATAATTACTCACACTACCTAAAAACCATTCCGTTAGATTCGAGCGTCCCCGCCGTCCCATCACCACTAAATCTGCATTCCAAGACTGAGCAAGATCGCAGATAACGCGCCCTGGATTACCATAGGTTTGGGTTAATTCCGTTTCAAGGCCGGCTTGAATGGCTCGATCTTCAAAGGTTTTGAGTAACTCTAAGCTCTCTTGTTCAAATTTGGCCCATTGATCGTGATAGGATTTCACCCAATCCATACTCAACTGCCCTTCAATCCCTAAACTCATGATCCGAGGATCGGAAGGACTATCAGAGGATTGACTGGATAATACATGTAGCAACATTAACCGAGCTGAATAGGCCTGAGTCAAGACTAAAGTGTGTTCAAAAATGGTATGACTGGTTGGGCTGCGATCGAGGGCAACAAGAATTCGGGATACCATGAGCAATCGTTAATAGATAATAGGTAATGGGTAATGGGCTATCTCCACGTCCCCGCATCTGGAGTATTTTCCCATTCCCAAGCCCCCACCGTCTAGGGAAGGCGAGTGATCCATTGCACAAATAAAGCTCCAATAGTCAGAGTAACAGCAGTTTGTAGTAAATAAATAATTGTCCAGCGTAAAACTTGAGGAATCCCCATGAGCATGACCTCCAAGGTTAATGTAGGGTACAGGGATCGATCTCACCCTAAAGTTGGTTTAACGAAGGGATTGATGGGTTGATAAGGAGGTTTTTTCATAAGTGGTCTCACTGGTGGGTTGAAATGCACTCTGGGAGGACAAAGTTGCGATCCCTATCCGTAACACGGTTGATAGAGTCACTACGACCATTAAGCTCAGGGTGGCTGTCGGCAGAAGGGAGATGAGTTGGGGTTTCTTTCTTTTCATGAGAGGTACTCATCAATTCCAGTGAGAGGCTTGAGCCTAGGTTACTGGAGGGAGGAAAAGAAATGCATCACCCATTAGCATCACCCAGTTGGGTGAATTGAGGATGATGGAGAGTGGATAGGAGGGCGATCGCCAAGTTCTGGTAATCAGCCTCGGTATTATAGACTTGGGCGCACACTCTCAGCAACCGATGGGGAATTTCCGGAAAGGCCTTGATGGCGACTTCGATATGCCATTTTTGGGAGAGATGGTTATAGAGGGGAAATGCTGCACCATCAGGTAAGGGAAGCGAAACCATCGAACCGAGACCAGATTCTGGGAGATTAAAAGTAATGTTGAGAGTTTCACACAGCAAGCTTTTAGCGCTCATAATCCTTTGATGATTCTGTTGCATGAGCGCACTCCATCCCCCTGGAAATTGGGTTGCTATAAAATCGATCGCTGTGGGGATGCAGAGATAGGGGGTAAAGTCTTGGGTTCCTGTCCAATCAAATTCTAAATGAAATCGAGAGCGATCGCTACGGGTCGAATTGGCTCCGTGACTAATACTCAGGGGACGAATCCCATCTTGTTGCTCAGGTTTAACATACAAAAATCCCGCACCTTTGGGGGTAAAGAGCCATTTATGACAGTTGCCACTGTAATAGGTTGCCTCTAATTCTTCGAGGTTAAGGGGAATTTGACCGGGAGCATGAGCGCCATCCACAAGCAATTCTATGCCCTGGGTTTTCAGAGTTTTGCCCAGGGTTTGAATCGGGAAAATTAAGCCGGTCATACTGGCAATATGGTCGATTAGGACTAACCGAGTTTTAGGGGTAACGGCTGCTAAGATGCGATCGGCAATATCTTGCTCATTTTCTGGAGGAAAGGGAATGGAAGCCACCACGATTTTAGCCCCAGTCCGATGAGCCACAAACTCTAGAGCATTCCGACAGGCGTTATATTCATGATTGGTTGTCAGCAGTTCATCCCCAGCAGCAAAGGGAAGTGAACGTAATACGGTGTTTACTCCAGTCGTCGCATTGGGAATTAAGGCTAAGTTTGAAGGGTTGGCTCCTAAAAATTGGGCTAATCGGTTCCGCGCTTGGTCTAGAAGTGCTTCTAGCTCATGCATGATAAACCCGGTGGGATTTTGTTCTAGGTGTTCCCTTAACTGGGTTTGTCGCTCTAATACAGGGCGCGGACAAGCGCCAAATGCTCCATGGTTCAGGTAAGTGCGGTTGGGATCGAGTGTCCACCACTGCTTCCAAGGAGAGACTTCCTGAGTGCCCGTTGCATTCATGGGTTAAAAAAGGGTTGATTTGCTTAAACTCCCCAGGCCGGATTCGAACCAGCGACCAATCGGTTAACAGCCGACCGCTCTACCACTGAGCTACTGAGGATCACAGTTTCTTAATGTAGCGCTAAGACTAGGGGTTTGTCAAGGGGTTAATCCAACTTTTTTTGGAGGCGATCGCAATTACGATAGGTTGCACGATTACAGTCTAAGACGGTAAGCCCATACGCCAAGCCGCTAAACGCTTTTGTGCTGAGGCATCCAGCCCACGGAACACAGAAGAACGAGAGACTTTTTTCTCTGTTTTCCGTTGGTCGCGCAGACCCTTTTGACTGTTACTGACATCATGGGCTAACCGACTCGCTGACATCCATTCCGCTCCATATCCTACCACCGTCATTTGTTGAGCGCGATCGGAAGTGGCCACAATCAGGCGCTTTTGATATTTTTCAATCGAGCGACTAAACTTAGCACAAGCGATCTCAATATAAGAATCCGCTGTTTGGCCAAAATTGGTGTAATGGACACAAACTTGATTGGTAATCTTTTCCTGATGACTGGGAGTGTGTTTGAGATGAGCATCAAACACAATCCGGGTATCATAGCCTCGGAACGAACCGTAGTTAGTCAATACTTCAATCAGTTGTTCGCGGGCAACGTCTAGTCCTTGGCGATCGCGGGTTGCTTGCAAATCGCTCCAAGCACCAATAATGTTATAACCATCAACAAATAAAATAGCGGTAGTTCTGGGTCGAGACATGGGTCTGGATCGTCAATTTTCAGTTCCGGATTTGAGCATATTAAGATAGTATAGTGGCATGATGCTGGAATAGTCCTGCTTAAATAAGGGTCTATAACCCCTCAATCCTTTATGGAGTAAGGGTTTGGTAGATTTAATATTAAATGCAAGAACTGAAGCCAGAATCACTGTCAATCCAGACGGATGAAACCCTCAGTCAGTTCCTTTAGGAATCTTTTCTGAGAGTTTTTCCAATTAGTAACCGTGAAGGAGTGAAACGGATGAACAAAATAGCAGCCTTCATTGGTGCGTCATTCATTCTCCTAATGCCAGGACAAGCCTCTTGGGCAGAAGAAGCCCAAGCAGACGGTCGTCCGGTTTGTGAAGCCGCTCAAAAACTTGCCCAAAGTCCTGAAGGCGCAGAACAAACCATTCGCGGCATTGTTCGGAGTATCGTTGGCGATATGGTCACCCTAGAATTAGCCGACGGTGAAGTACGTACCGTATATCTTGACCGCAGAGAACGAGGATTCATCGGTAACATTTTAGGAGCTGATGTGGTGGTTACTCCCGTTTTCTGTAACCGAGTTTCTCTTTATCGGGAAGCCCCACCACCCGCTAGAGCCTTTACTATTCCTGCCCTGCCGCCCCCGGCTCCCCCACCGAGTCTTCCTCCCCTCCAGCCCCCGCCGCCTCCACCACCTCCCCCCGCTCCGTTATTACCTCAAACCTGGTAACCGGCTACTGGTATGGATTAATTGGAAGATTTTTCAACCTAAAGAACAAAAGCGAGGTGTTTTCTGCCTCGCTTTTTGTATGCCTTCTAGAAAGAGGGTTATTGTCCTGCGCTTAAAATTTCTGCCGCTGTCAAGTTCAGATCGGGAAAAGTCAGAGAAGTGATGGGGAGATCGCCTCTAAGAAGCTGAATATCATACTCTCCATCAATCAGTTCATAGCGTTTATCACTGCCATAGCAGGCTAGAAACTCATCAAAGTTGAGTGGCCTCTGTTTTATCGGTAGGTCAATCGCAAGAGTCATTTCAAATCAAAATTACATGATCTAGGGGCGAAAAATTTTTCGCCCCTACAAGATACTCTAATTTTAGAGTTACGGTTCAACAATGACTCGGGTTCCCAGTTCCACTTTTTCATAAAGGGCAATCACATCCTTGTTAAACATACGCACACAGCCATGGGAAACATTGTGACCAATGGAATCGGGATTATTCGTTCCATGAAAACCAACTTGAGTTTTTCCATCTGTCCAAAAGCCAACCCATCGGGGGCCAAGGGGATTATCGGGACCAGGGCCGATTTTGTTTCCTGTCCATAGGCTTAAAAAGACCGGATCGACTTCCTTGTTAAACACTTCAAAGTCACCAGTGGGGGTTTCCCATCCCTCTTTACCCACAGCTACGGGATAGCTAGCCAGCTCTTCATCTCCTTTATAAACATAAACTCGTCGTTCTCCGAGTCTCAGAACCAGATGCACTGGAGTTTGACCAGGCAGATATTTTGCTGCTTCTCCCAGAGCAGGTACTTTGGGTGGGTCTTGAATTAAGGGCAGTTCACTCAGAAGGGGAATCGATTCAGAGCTTAGGGGAACTTCTCCTTCTAGAGCCTGAGTCGGTTGCATAAATAAGGGAGAGAGAAGCCCTAAGCTAATTAGGGTTAACGGGTGGATAGCTGAGAGTCTGGTTTTCATAAAGTGTTGCCTGACTTAATGCTGTAAGGTTAATCGATGGGAATTTTTACGGGGTTCAGTTACCGAAAATTGTAATGGGTAGATCGGAAAATTTCACCCTCGTTTAAGAGTTCAGATGGGTGGCCATCAAGCGATTTCTGAGTCGCTGAGGGTTTCCTTGGTCAACCACTTGGCCTTGGTCGAGCAAAAAAGCGCCATGACAATGGTCGAGTTCGTCAAGTCGATGGGTAACCCACAGGGCAGTTAGGCCCCGTTGAATGACCAGGTTTTTGACTTGAATCACCAATTCGAGTTGGGCTTCTCGGTCTAGGAGGGCACTGGGTTCATCTAGGAGCAGAACTTTACAGTGACGGGCGATCGCTCCAGCAATGGCGATCCTTTGTTTTTGGCCGCCACTGAGAGCGTAGATAGGCCGTCGTTTGAGATGAACCAGGTTGACGGCTTCCAAGGCTTCGTCAACCCGTTCTTGGACTTCCTGGATCGGTAATTTTTCTTCTACTAAACCAAAGGCAATGTCGGCTCCTACGGTAGGCATCACCAGTTGATGATCTGGATTTTGAAACACAAATCCGACTGGAGATTCCAGATTGATCTGACCAGACTGAGGATCAAGGAGTCCCGCTAGAGTTCGCAGAAGGGTCGATTTACCACTCCCATTGGTTCCCAGAAGCATCCAAAATTCTCCTTGAGGAACTTCTAAGGAACAGGCTTTGAGGACGGATTGGCCGGAGGGCCAATCAAAGGAAAGATTCTGAACGTCAATTCCAGGAGGATTAGGGATAGCTCCAGTCATTATTGAGTGACGGCGAAGAATCCAGGCGGTCTACCCGAAGCGGCTGTGGTTCCGGTTTTCTCTGCTTTTTGGACAGCGGTGATTTCGCTGCTGAGAAGGGCGACTATTTTTTCGGTTTGGCGATCGCACTTCAGTTCAATCACTTCAGATTCGGAAGAGCGCATGGCTTCTAGAATCTGGGTATAGAGTCCTTGAGCGTCTTCTTCTGATTTGCGCTCGACAGACAGAGGAATGGGATTATTCCTTAAAACAACATCAATCACATACATAAGGCGGTTTTGTGAAGCAAGAATTTGACTTAGTCTAACTCTAAGTATCTCAGATTCTCCAGATTTTCCCATCTTTACCGCTGGTGATGTTGAGGTCAAGATTGAAAAATCAATCGTTTCCCTTATAATTAGGTAAAGAATCGTAAACTAGACGGGCCAAAAGAGTCATTTTCTGCTTAGAGCAGTTTGCTCAAACGTCAGCTAGGACGCGATCGCAATGATTATGAAAATTTTGGAGAACATCACTTTATGACAATCGCAGTTGGACGCGCGCCCAGCGAAAGAGGGTGGTTTGATGCCCTCGACGACTGGCTAAAGCGCGATCGCTTCGTCTTCATCGGATGGTCAGGACTCCTGCTGTTCCCCTGTGCCTACCTCGCCATCGGCGGTTGGCTCACAGGAACCACCTTTGTAACCTCCTGGTACACCCATGGACTCGCTTCCTCCTACCTCGAAGGCGGTAACTTCCTCACCGTAGCCGTATCGAGTCCCGCAGACAGCATGGGACACTCCCTCCTGTTCCTCTGGGGGCCTGAAGCTCAAGGCAACTTCGCTCGCTGGTGTCAGCTCGGTGGTCTTTGGCCCTTCGTCGCTCTCCATGGA
>NZ_JAQMUE010000039.1 GCF_028330985.1 Roseofilum reptotaenium CS-1145
AATAATTACATCAATGGCTATGACAAATGTGGACGCGATAGGAGTGACAAGAGGCTTAGAACTAATACTCTGGCTAATTATCACTTAACCTATGGCAAGCACTTTGAGAAACTCAATCCCAAGTTGCACCTAACTGGGGAGAACATTATTTCTGAGCTTAACCGGAACTGGGGTCAGTTGATTGTCTCAATTTCTGGCTCCCAAACTCTCTGCTCTAAAGGCTTCAGAAATGCCTATACAGGAGTTTTAAAGCTTTTGAGGGATACCAGACTTGATGGAGAATTAACCAAGGTTACTAAGCAGGGTGAGAGCATCTCAATCACCCTTGACAAAAGGAACTGAGGATAGAGAACATATAATCATTATTCATCCCTGCCCGTTTCTGCTCCTGTCGAAAACTGCGCTTGAGAGTAGTTTCCTGACGAAGAGCATTGAGGGCCCAACGTCTCAGAAGGGCAAAATTTTGAGGACTATGACCGGAACGAATCCGACTGGAATCTTCATTAAAGGTCACATCTAAAGTCCAATGAACTGGGTTTTCAATACCCCAATGTTGGCGAATAACTTTACCTAAAATCCGAGCATCGGCGGGTAAAGAAGAAAGATAAAATTGGACTTCGTGAGTCGTTTTATTCCAGAGATGACGAGTTCTCTCCACGGCCACTAGGGTTTGCAATCCCACCCATTGTTCCAATTGATAGCAGGGACTCAAACTCTGTCACCGGAATCGCCCAAACTTTTCTTTTTTCTCGGCGATAGTGTCCGGCTGAAACTCCTTGGTCATAATCAATATTTACCCAGGGATCTGAGTTAGTTTTGAGGTCATTAAACTTCTGTTCAACTTGAGCGTAAAGAGTGGGATGATTCTTTTTCAACGACAGAACATAATCCGCTTTTTTCTCTTGAATTTTTTGGACCATTTCGGTCTGAGTTCCCATGGCATCAATGGTGATAACTGCTCCGGTCATATCTAATAACTCCAGCAGGGCGGGAATCGCCGTGATTTCATTCGATTTGTCGTCAACCGGAATTTGTCCTAAAATGAATTGTTGTTGACTGGCCCAAGCGGTGACTAAGTTTAAGGCTTTAATTCCCTTCTCTCGATCGTAAGAACCTCGTAAAGTTTTGCCATCTATGGGAACTACTTGTCCTACCAAAGAACCGAGAAGTGGTTGAAGCCATTGCTGTAATGCCTTCTCCAGTTCTGACGGATTAATTCTCTCAAATACTCGTCGAAAAGTGTCATCAGAGGGAATACCATTAGGTAAGTCTAAGAACTCACTCAAGCCGGAAGATTTACTCAGACCATAATTCTCAATATCTTCCCAACCTTCAGCACCAGCAATTACAGCTAAAATTGAAATTACAATGATATCTTTTAACAAGTGTTTTTGAGTTCGAGTCGTTTGAGGATCTTGAATTTGGGCAACACAACTTAATAAATTAGCTTGAATTTCTTCCCGGGAATTGACTACTTGAGTTGAAGTGAACTTTTTGGTCTTGTCTGATTGAAGTGAGCGAGCCAAACCTTTAGCCATAATCTCGATTGGATGAGTTAATTGAAGTTGATGCTAGGCCTATATTATCAAAGTTCGGCCGATTCTAGTTTGACCCATGTTTTTCAGTTTTTGTCAGATACATTGGCTACCAAATTAGATGAGCTTACCCTGGCCGCTCTTCTCGCTCTGGTAGAGCAATGAGCCAATCAATGAGCCGAAATAGCTCGACAATATCTTCGCGGGATAATCCTCGTTGATAGAGACTTTTGAGCAATGCCAGTTTATTTTCATAACCCCCCTCTGGGTTGTCACCCATGCTCTGGGCTGCTCTATGGGCTTGAACTAGGGCAGCAAAGGGGTTAGGGTCAATGTCTAGCTCACTGATATTGTAATCAAGGAGCTTGACAATCGGAAAGGTTAAGGTAGCCTGGCATCCCCAAAAGTCTCGCTGATAATGATAGGGTCGCCAAGATGGGCGATCGTCAGCTAAAACGGCTAAACTGGCTATGTTACGACGATAGGTGTCAAAGATACGACTATTGTAGATATACATTCGTTCAGCAAACTCGGATTGGGCTTGTGATTGGACTTCGATGTGTAACAACACCCAAATTTCTTCCCCATTCCTGCACCAGACTTTGACCAGTTTATCAGCATCTCGTCGCCCGGTTTCAGTTTCGCGCTTAATTTTTTGGAGTTCGGTATCGAGGAATTCAAAGCCCCTTGCCCAATCAATCTCTGCCTCAATCAGGGGAAAGAAAAAGCGCATAAAATCATGAAAGTAAAGCGAAATCGCTTCTTTCCATGGTGAGTCAAAATCGGTCATTCCTGCACCTTTAATCCATAATGGCTCTATGATAGATCGCCTCTTCCCTGACTCTCTAAATAGCTTGGGGTAGCACTAAGGTAAAATACGGAAGCATTGACGATAGATATTCAAATGCAAGAATATGGAGTGGGTAGAAGGAGTGAGGATGGAGAATAATCCGCTGAAGAGTCCAGAACCAGCACGGGTGATGGATCTTCCCATTCATTTATGCGACGATTATCCAGGGTGGTTACTGCATCTACTCAAGGAACGTCAAGGAGCACATGTAGTGACTCTGAATGCAGAAATGACTATGCAAGCGCGGGAAAATCCAGCTCTAGCAGAGGTGATCCGCCAAGCAGATTTGGTCATTCCTGATGGATCGGGAGTGGTTTTATACTTGCAATGGCAGGGGTATCAGATCCAGCGCTTTCCCGGTATTGAGTTAGCCCAAACACTGCTTTATCGTATCCCTGAATTTTCTTCATCAGAGGAAGTCTCTAAAGGGGTGTTTTTCTATGGAGGGCAGCCAGGAGTTGCTGAAGAGGCGGCGCAAATGTGGCAGCAGCACTGTCCAGATCTTGAGATCGTGGCGCAACATGGGTATCTGTCTGAAGCTGAACAGCAAGCCCTTTTATCTATGTTAGAAGAAAAACAACCTTACTTGATTTATGTCGGCTTAGGCGTTCCCCGTCAAGAACTCTGGATCGCTCAACATCGCTCGATCTGTCCGGAGTCCATTTGGATTGGAGTAGGGGGCAGTTTTGATATTTGGGCAGGACGAAAAGATCGCGCTCCGGTTTGGTTGCGCGATCGCCATTTAGAATGGGTGTATCGTCTCTACCAAGAACCGAGTCGTTGGCGGAGAATGTTAGCCCTACCTCGGTTTGCCTGGCTATCCTTAACGCAGTCGTTCTGAATCGGTTCAGATGAAAACCCTAAAACAAACGCTACAGTCAGTCCGGCAATGGTGGCAACCGTCTCATTCCCCAGAACCCTCGGTTGCAGGAAAAAAAATCATTATTCAGTTTCAGAACATCCAAAAAACCTATAACAATGGTACTTGTCCCCTGCGCCAAATCTCCTTAGTAGTCTGTAAGGGCGATTTTCTGTTTATTACGGGAGCATCTGGAGCGGGGAAATCGACGTTTCTCAAGCTCATTTATGGGGCAGAAAAGCCCACATCTGGTAACTTGACTGTTTTAGGGGAAACGATGACGGACTTAAAAGGTGATCGCCTTTCCCAACTGCGGCGTAAAATGGGTATTGTCTTCCAAGACTACCAACTTATCCCCCAAAAAACCATTGCTGAAAACCTGACCTTTGTTCTTCGCGCCCAAGGATTTAGCCCTGCACAAATCCAGCGCCGTCTACCCCCTACCCTGAAAATGTTGGGCTTATCCCACAAAGCCAACTGTTTCCCCCATTACCTCTCTGGAGGAGAGCAGCAACGGGCAAGTTTAGCACGCGCTCTGGTGGGGACACCTCCCCTGCTGTTAGCCGATGAACCCACAGGTAACCTGGATTCCCACAACGCCATGCAAGTGATGAAAATCTTACAAAAAGTCAATCGCATGGGCATCACCATTCTGGTAACCACCCATGACGAACGATTGATTCAGTTTTTAGGAAAACCAGTCTTATCTCTCCATCAAGGGCATTTAACCCCTGTTGATTAGAATTCTACATCTTCACCCGGTTCTGGAGCTAATCCACCCACCCCAATTTGAGTATTGTAGATGGTCGCTTCTGTAATCGTCAGGTCTTGCATATCTGCACGGGTAACATCCACTTCAATCAGAGAAGCGCGGGTAAAATTAACATCGACTAGATTGGCTTCATGTAAACTCGCTTGATTGAGGAAGGCATCGGTTAGATTAGCGCCTTCGAGATTAGCACCGGTGAGATCTGCACCTTCTAAGTTTGCTTCGGTCAGATTTGCACCGGATAAATCAGCATTACGTAAATCTGCGCCAATCAAATGGTGTTGGCTTAAATCTGCACCAGAGAGGTCACATCCCATACATGCGCGAGTTTCAAGCAGTTGTTGGACGTGGTCGGGATTTTCAGCTTTAGCCGGACTGAGCCATAGAAGGGGAGTAAATAAGGCTAAAACGGCTGCATGTGTAAGTTTCATATTGGCTTACCTCCCACACTGGTGTATAGATCGAATGTTATGATTTTCAGTATAGGGGTTACATCCCTGGAATTTCTTCCTCCAAGTGGAGGATTTGCAATTCACCCTTGTGCCGGATGTGCGATCGCCACAGTTATGCTATAATTGCTGAGATATTGAATTGCGCTAGAACATCCATTCTAAGGAAATACCGACTCGACTATCTTTACGCTCGCTGGAGTTCTGTTTTTCAATCTCTGTTCCTAAACGCCACTGCTCAGTTAGAGCATAACCCATGGCAAGGGTCGTTAAACCAATTTCTGTGCCACTTCCCGGATTGACAAAGGTTTGAGAGAGGGATAAATCTGTACCCCCTCCCCGTGAAGGAATCAGCATCAGGCGTAGCCCCAAATTAACCCCCCCTCTTGAATAGTCTGGGGTTCCCAGATGATGATACCCGAAGACGGGAGCTAAGTTAAAATATCCACCTAGGGGAAGTACATGATAATGAAGATCTAGGGCTAAGTGCGATCGCTCCCCCCCAAACGATCCCTCATACCCTACACTGAAACTTAACCCCGTTTTTCCCACCCACCAATCTTCTAACCCCACATGAAACCCCCCTAGATGATCTGATGACGGAAACTGGGAATACCCCGCTTTCAGTCGGGTGGGTAAACTTGGATCAGTTTGGATCTCTTCTAACACATTTGGCACGTCCTCTTGCCAACGTTGCAGCACGGGAGAGCCTTCTAAAACCCCTGGTGGCACCTCCACAGGCTCGGCATAGGCAGCAAGTTCCATCCCCCATAACCCAGCGACTAACCCCAGGATGATACTCATTAAACTCTTAACAGATTCTCCCATTTCCATTGTCTTACCCTCAAAAGAGGGGTAAACTCCGTGTTTCTCCGTGACTCTGTGGTTTTATCCCTTTAAAAACCATAAAAAGGGCCTGCCAATCTTGACAGAACCCTTTCACCTCATGAAAAAATCTAATTAAAGAACAGCGCCTTCCATTTCTGTCACATCAATGGGTTTCATGAAATACAGTTTGATAAATTGAACACCATTAGAAAGGTAATGGGGAAGCTTTTGCAGGGGTTTTAAGAACTTGGGACTGCTAGAAGCATCAATTTCCCGCAATTTCTTATTATTTTCGATGCAAATATCCAAATATTCATAGAATTTCGGATTGTCTACATCCAACATGACTGGGAATACCCGACCTGCGGTTTCATTGGTTTTCTTGATCACATAAATGTCGTATTCGCGCGCATCTAAACCAATAGAAGCATAGAAATCTGACCGTTGGATATCATTCAGGAACATGGTCGCAAACACCGACAACAGGAAGAAACGACTCCAGAGTTTCGCCTTCCAATCATTGAGCATTTGGGGCTGAGATTTCATAATGGCATCAAAGAAATCACCATGGCGGTTTTCGTCCTGACACCAATTTTCAAAGAAGCGGAAGATGGGATACACTCTATCTTCTGGATGTTTCTGTAAGTGGCGATAGATCGTAATATAGCGCCAGTAGCCAATTTTTTCAGACAGGTAAGTAGCGTAGAAAATAAACTTAGGCTTGAAGAAAGTATAGCTCCGACTTTTGGTCAGAAAGCCTAAATCTAAGGAGAGATTGAAGTCTGACATCGCCTTATTCAAAAATCCAGCATGACGGGCTTCGTCACGGGACATTAAATTAAAGCATTCTGCCAACACTGGACTTTTACCCTTGAGACGACGGCCTAATTCTTTATAGAGTAAGAAACCAGAAAACTCAGCGGTACAAGAGCGCTCGAGAAATTCGACAAACAACCGACGGGTTTCACCATCAATATGATCCCAGGATTGGTTAAATTCCTCGTCACGGACAAAGTGATGGCGATTATAATCTGCTCTGAATTCTTCCAGAATCGCTTGCAATTCGTCTTCATTTACAGAGATGTCCATCTCAGCCATCTCATCGAAGTCTGTGGTGTAGAATCGAGGGGTCAGGATAGTTTCCTTAGCCGGGACTTTTACGCCTGGACGGATTTCTTGAAAAGCGGGTTTTTCAGCCGAGCTTACCATAGGTCTTTAAGGATTCGTTTTGAGTTATGAGCGCTTCCCTTAAGGGGGGTTGGATCTCCGGTGAGGGAGGGTTTTTAAAGTATCTAGGGTCTTAGTTTAACAAGGTCTGAGGCAGCGATCGCCATTTTTATGTTAAGAGTTGCAACAATTCTGTTACTTTCCTTAATTTATCACTGAGTTGAATCCTATATCTATCCCTATCAGTAGAAGGGATACAGCCATTTTAGACTAGGCTGCACCACACGATCGCAGATTTCTTAATCTTTCTTAATCTTGGATATACTCTGTACCCTGAATCAGGGCGAACTCTGCCCGCACCAACTCCCGTCCCAGATACGCCGCATGATCGAACATCGTCACTCCGCAGGGAGGATTGGTTTCAAAGAGTTTGACGCACAATTCCTTTGCCGTTCGCGCTGTGTAAACCTGACTCGCGGTTCGTTCCACTTTCCCTTTGGCAGGAATAACCTTTCCAGTGTCGGGATCGACTGCCAGACCGCGATCGTTGATAATATTAGTAAAATGCTTGGTGCCAATCAGCCCAGCTTCTCGGTCAAGGTAAATAATAAAATACCCTCCCGGATCGAGAGCAATATCTCGCTTCGAGAGTTCGTTATCAATGGCAGTAATCTCTTGGGCAATATCAGTCATACAGAAGAAAAAGGCTCATGTTAGATAGAACATTATGGGTAAGATTGATGTTCATCGATTGAACCCCTTACCCATGCTATTTATAGTGTAAGATTTCTGGGGAATCGATTCCAAGGAAAATAGAGATTTAGGGCAGAGCAACTACTAGACAAATATCCAAATATCCATAGATAAGGGGATTTTCAGGTGGCGCAAGCAAAACCAACGATTTTAGTAACCGGTGGAGCCGGCTATATTGGCTCCCATGCAGTGTTGGCTTTACAACAGGCTAACTATGAAGTGATTATTCTAGATAATCTCAGTTATGGGCATCAGGATTTAGTCGAAGATGTTCTCAAAGTACCCTTAATTGTAGGAGATATTAGCGATCGCCTCCTACTCGATCAAGTCTTCCAAACTTATCCTATCGCTGCCGTCATGCACTTCGCCGCATTTATTGCCGTTGGCGAGTCCGTCCAAAAACCGGGCATGTACTATAGCAATAACGTTCATGGCACGTTAACCCTCCTAGAAGCCATGTTAACCGCCAATGTCAAGAAGTTAGTTTTCTCTTCCACTTGTGCCATTTATGGGGAACCTCAAACTCTTCCTATCCCCGAAGAGCATCCCCAAAATCCCATGAGTCCTTATGCTGCGAGTAAGGCCATGGTTGAACGCATTCTCACTGATTTTGACCATGCCTATGGTTTACAATCAGTCCGTTTCCGCTATTTTAACGCCGCTGGAGCCGAACCTGGAGGCTTATTAGGTGAGGATCATCATCCAGAAACCCATTTGATTCCCTTAGCGTTGCAAACAGCTTTAGGAAAACGGGACTCTTTATCTATCTTTGGCACAGATTATGACACAGAAGACGGAACCTGTATTCGAGATTACATTCATGTCCTTGACTTAGCGGCTGCCCATGTTCTGGGTTTAGAATACCTGCTCAATGGTGGCGAAAGTGAAGTCTTTAATCTGGGGAATGGCAATGGCTTTTCCGTCAGACAAGTCATTGAAACGGCTCGCCAAGTGACGGGAGGTGAAATTAAAGCAGTTGAGTGCGATCGCCGTCCTGGAGATCCGCCTATATTAGTGGGTAGTAGTGACAAAGCTAGAACTCTCCTTAACTGGAATCCCATCTATCCTGATGTAGAAACCATTATTCACCATGCTTGGCAATGGCATCAGTTGAGGCATGGAATGGGGAATAGGCAATAGGCAATAGGGAGTAGTCTATCTCCATGTCTTCGCGTCTGTGTGTCCTTGCATCCCTTTTCCTATTCCCCAAAATAAGAGGGGTCAACCCACAAGTGTTGACCCCTACCATGTCACCTTAAACCCAGCTCAATCAGTTAACAAGCCCCTGTCCGATGTAAAACGACATAAACCGTTTGCCAAATTAGTTGTAAATCATAGAGAGGAGTCCAGAGAGATTGATATTCTAAATCCAAGCTCACGATATCCTCGAAATTGCTCACTAATGAACGTCCGTTCACCTGCCATTGTCCAGTTAAACCCGGTTTCACATCCAAGCGTCTCCAGTGATGAGGTTGGTAGCGAATCACTTCATCATGGATGGGGGGACGAGTGCCGACTAAACTCATCTCTCCCAGTAAGACATTCCAGAATTGGGGAAACTCATCTAAGCTAGTTTTACGCAAAAATTGGCCCACTTTAGTGATGCGGGGATCGGATTCATTTTTAAAAATTAACCCCTCAGCCTGATTTTTCACTTTCGACTTCAGTCTATCAGCATGGGTCACCATCGAGCGAAACTTATAAATAGTAAATGGCTTACCATGGAGTCCATAGCGGCGCTGACTGAAGAAAATAGGCCCAGGACTATCTATTTTAATGGCAATGGCGATCAGGATAAAGATCAGAGCTAGAATCAGCAAACCGACTAGACTACCAATAATATCGATGGTACGTTTAATCGGGCAATCTGTAGAAGGATGATGGAGTCTGGGTAAAACCGATACCAATTCCCAGCTTGAACCAAGGGAATAATTACTGTTCATAACACTTGCATTATGAGGGACTTATGGGGCTTGATTCGAGTGTGTGCTTATACATCCCTATGCTAAGTCAATCCTTTGGTCTTTGGGTATAGCTCAGACTTAAGCTTCTTGAAATCTTTAAAATTCTGTGCCCATTTCTTCAGTTTTATGAAGTTTTGATGAAGTTAGGGGATGGACTAACTATAGGATTTACACTGAAAGATAGATTGAATAATTTTAACAATAAAGGGCTAACCTTGACTCATCAACTCTTTAAAGTTGATGGTATGCCCGATCCTGCTCTTAAATCTCTGAATATACTTTTGATTGGATGCATCTTAGAGCCAAGAAGTACCGGGAGAGTTGTTGCCAGCCAGAGTTAATGCACTTAAACTGGGTTTGTCTCAGCTTGAATTTAGATGATCCATGAGCATTAAATCGAATCTCCTGTTCTTTGTCATAACATCTTGTGAACTTAACCGACTATGATCGCAAATGGAGAACAATTATCTAAACTGCTGCCAATCATCAGCTTCCCCCATAGCTGCCTCGACTTCACCTAGCAGAGTTCAGTCAGTTCCGGGGAATTGTCAACATAACCCATTTCATACTCGAAAACTTGGTCAAACGGTGTTAGAGGTGCCAGATCTCGATCCCTTGAGTCAATTAAAATCAGGAAAATTGTTGATGGTCAATAAGAGCCGTCGCAATGGTCTGATCGTCTATAAACGCTATTATGCAGAATTTGCCGGTCCTGGGGCGGCTGTCGGTGGAATCTGTGATTCAGATTGTCATGGGTTGTTACCTGTGGGAAATCTGGATCTGGTTTCTCCGCAAAGCTTAGAGGAGCAACGGCAGGCCTATTTAATTCGCCTTCAGTGGATTCGCTTTACCCATCAATTCTCTGACCAAAGTATCCCCCTCAATCGGGCCCAAAAGATTCTTCAGCATTTTGAAGCTTTTTTTGGAGCTAAAACTCTGGCAACTATACCTGATGAGGCTTTAGCGCTGATGGTAGGTGTTTTCCCAGAGACGATCAATGAGGCTCGATTACTCAGTTAGGAATGGAAACTGAGTCTAAAAGGCTATGGAGTCTTTGGTAAGTGCGTTTATTTTCGTCAGGATTGCCAATGGTGATCCTTAATCCTCCTCCAGTGTGACGAATAAGAGTGCCTAGGGTTTTCAGGCGATCGCCGAGCGTTTCGTAGGTCAGGTGGCTGCTAGGATTAAGGCGAGCATAGAGAAAATTCCCCGCACTTGGCCAAACTGTGAGCTGAGAAATTTGATTTAACTGTTCTTTTAGGTATTTTCTCTCTTCCAACAGTGAACCAACACTGCTGAGAATCGGTTGACGATTTTGGAGAACCAACAGGGCTGCCAGTTGAGAAAACGTAGGTAAGTTGTAGGGCAGTCGTACTTTTTCTAAGGCTTCAATTAATTCTGGGTGACCCACAGCATATCCGACGCGATGGGAGGCTAACTGAAAGGCTTTGGAAAACGTCCGTAATATCACCCAATTGGGATGTTGACCCAATTCAGAGACGAGAGTGTGTTGACTAAATTCAAAATAGGCTTCGTCAATCACCACCAAAATTTCTGGAGGCAGTTCTTTTAGCCACTCGATTTCTTGGGGAGTCAGTGGGTTTCCAGTGGGGGAGTTGGGATGTACCATAAATACCACCCGAATCGGAACCGAAGTATCGGATTTTACCCCCTTTTGAGCGGCTTCTAGATTGGTTTCAAAGGTTTGGGGATTGCGGTTAACGGTGACCACAGGAATGCCTAGGGTTTTGGCAAGAATCCCATACATGGAGAAGGTGGGATTAGCGGCTAAAATCGCTGCTCTCTCGCCTAAACAGGTGGCCATAAGGATGGACCGAATCAGTTCATCGGAGCCGTTTCCGAGGCAAATTTGAGCGGGGAAAAGGGCAGTTTCTGGAGAGATTTGGGCTGATTCGTTAACATATTCAGCGATCGCCTCTTTTAATTCCTGATGACTGCCATCAGGATAGCGGTTAGCCTCTAGGGAATAAATATAAAGTTCGCCTAATTTCTGTTTTAGCTCTTCCGGTAAATCATGGGTGCTTTCATTGGTATCGAGTCGATCCAAAGTCTGTGGATGACTGCCGATGATGCTTCCTGGATGGGGTTTATAGGCATTCAGTTGGGCGATCGCCGGACGGATGAAAGACAACATAGACTTAACTAACTCAGAAGTAGCGATGAAGATGAAATCAGCATATCAAATTTTATAGCGCTACGTGCTGGTCATAGGCAGTAGTGGGCAGTAGGGAATCAGGAAAACTTAGTTGAGGGTTGTAATTCCAGGTAAAAAGTCTCGAATGCCTTGCCAGATTTCGGGGAGTTGATCACCTAAGCTATGATCGCTCTCTAACTCGATTAAGTTCACCCAAGGTCGGTTCTCAGCGTAGTCTCGACTGACTTTAAGGGGAATAACTTCATCGTGTAACCCATGGAAAATGAGTGTAGGGACAGCACGAGTGAGAGACGAAGAGGAATATTGGCGTAAATCGGAGATGAAACGGTAGTGTAAGGAAAGCGATCGCTTCTGGCCATAATGATAAATGGGCCAATAGCCCCTTTTTTGCCATTCTTGACGTTCAGATTCCGTCAATTGAGTCATCCAATAGGTATAAAACTCAAAAGCAGGAGCCAGTAAAACCAATGCTTGCACTTGAGGATAACGTTCGGCTAACCAAGTGGCCGTTAACCCTCCAAAACTCGAACCAATTATATAAACTGGGGTTTCTGATGCTGGGAATAATTCCCCCACCTGTTGCAATTGGCGAGTTAGGGTGAGATGAGAAAAATCACCCTGATTTAAATCAGGGACTTGCAGGGTGATTTGGCGATCGCTAAATTTTTGGGCGATCGCCAGCGACTTCAAGGACTGGGGAGATGATGCAAACCCATGCAGATATAAATACAGCGCTTCGCGCGGTAACGGGAAAACCATTTTTCTTCAGGAAATAACCAGGGGGTAGGGTGAGTAGGAGAACAAAACAATTCCATTCCAGCTTATATAGCGCTACGCGCTAGGGAATAGGGAATAGGTTTCAGTATTAAAGCGGAGTCCTAGAAGCAGAAGCAGGCAGCTATGAATAATGATTATATGCTCTCTCGTCTGAGTTCCTTTTTTCAAGGGCGATTGAGAGGCTCTTACCCTGCATGGTTTTGATTGCTTACTTACATCTTACAGTTATTAATGGAAGTTCCTAAGTTTTATGGCCAAACTTTGTTGGATAAATTTCGCTATTTACAAATACAAATAAGTCGGCACTGCTCCATTGTTCATTGGAGCTAAGATCTGCTGCTGGAAACCTTGTTCGCTTAAATGTAAAGTTGTATGTCGAGATTCAACACTTTTGATCTTTATCCTGTGTTTAAACCTATTGAGTCCGACTATTCCAATGCACTATTTTAAGCTTGCCAAGCCACTAAGGCGGGTTTACTGACGTTATTGATAGGGTTCCTAGATGTTGGAGAACCGGCCCCTAAAATTGGCTTAACTGTCGGATGCCTTCGCTAGTTGAGATTTAACGGCTTGATAAAATCCCACCACGATTAAAATATTGGAGATACTTAAGAATACTTCCGCGCCGCCATGGAGCAAATCTACATTGGCTAGGGCTTCATGGTAAACGACTTGGGCATAAATGCCGGCAGGAATCGTTACGCCTACAAATACTAAGGTCATATAAAAGCCAATGAGAGCTAACCGGGGCATTTGTCCAGAGCGGGTAATAAACCATAAAAATCCCAAGTAGGGAAATAAAGAGAGTGCAAATAGGATATCTTTGGACATGGTTATCTGATGCAGGAATTAAACGGGAGTTTTAAGCTTGAGATTGGGTTTGTCGCCAGAGGAGCCAACCGGCAGCGCAGAGGGTACAATTGCCAACAACGGTCATGGCAGCTTGTAGAGTAACAATCCATTCTAGGTTGGGATCGTTATCGAAGAAATGCCAGGTACAGGCAGACATAGCACTGATCAGAGCCGGAATCATGGCAAGGGCAAACCACGACCAACGGCGATCGTCAGTTAATTCTCCATAACGCCAAATTAGCCAAATGGCCATGATCCACTCAATCACACTCGAAACATGAATCACCCAAGTCGGGATCGACAGTACATTCATAAATCGGCTTAATCCAAAACGCCAGACCTTATTTTACCTTGATGGGGGAATGGGGCGTGGGAGTTTGTAGCTAGAGTCTCCTAATTTTGCTAAGTCAATCGAGAAGCGGTATTCTTAAACAGAGGATTGCCCCTCTCCTAAGAAACAGAATCACAGCCTGGGGATGAGGTAGACTGAGGAATCAACTCAAAGCCCAGTCTCTTGGCTTTTTTGGTCAAGTGATGAACAAGTCGCTGTTGACCCAGGTGTTCATAATAATCAACACCTGGGTCAACATAAGCCTCACCCGGAGTCCAAAGAGCATAGAAAATCTGTGCCAGTTTATGAGCAGTAGCGGTAATCGCTTTAGGAGAACCTAATCGATTGCGCAGACGACGAGAGAAAGCCCCCAAAGCGAACGGCTGTTCTTGAGAGCTTGAGCCGCCATGCGAAAGGCATTGGCTGCGCGATTAACAACTCGATGAGTGCGAGAAATTTTAATCTTGCCACCCGTAATGCAACTACCTGGAGAAAGCCCTAACCAAGAACAAAAATGCTTGACAGAAGGAAAACGGGAGGGGTCAAGAGCAACTTCTGAGAGAATCGTTTGTACGGTTAACACGCCTAACCCATCGATTTGGGTGAAATCAACGCAAAACACAGATTTGGTCAGAGGGTCGAAAACATCCAGATAGCAAACCATAGCTGTGTAATTGCTGTAACCCCTGGCAATCAAGTACATCACTCTTGCGTCCTGGAACAGTAACCCTTGCTGTAAGTAAAATGGAGCTAAGCGGACTCGAACCGCTGACCCCCTCAATGCCATTGAGGTGCTCTACCAACTGAGCTATAGCCCCTAAAGCCCGTTTACTATCATGCCTTGATTAGGGGTTACTTGTCAAGAGGTAAACCCCCAAAAAAATTCTGCTCTAGGCCGATCGCCCCCCAGAAAGCGATAAAGTAATCAAAAGATCGTTGAGTGAAGAATCACGGCTATGAGTTATTCCCCCTATTCACCTCCCAATGTAGAACCCATTGATGCAGATGCCTTGTTGCTGCAACTGCGCCGAAAACAAGGCACATGGGTTGAGTGGGGACAGGCCTGTAGCCAACTGCAAAAGGTAGGATATGCACCCGATCGCATTTTTGAAGAAACTGGATTTGAACCCGTACAACAAAATCAGGTGATGGTTGCAGCCCAAGTCTACACCAGCTTAACCAAAGCTGAAATTAAAGAATCGGTGCGATCGCACTTTAACCAAAAAGGCTCAGATATTCTCTACGAATTCCGCATCCTTACCCAACTCCAACGGGTAGCAGCGGCTGAATTTAGCCTGGATCATAACCTGGATGCCGATCAAGCTCACGAACTGGCTAAAGCCATCAAAGACTTCTCTCGCAGCAGTTCCCCCGCTGAAGGCTTTTCTCAGCATCCCGGAGATATTATGGCCCATCAGTGCTGGAAAAGCGCCCGCCAACACAAAGACATTCAAGAGAGATCGCGCCTAATTGCTAAAGGTCTGCGTTACGCCCAGAGTAATACAGCTCGCCAACATCTGGAACATCTGCTCACCGATTTTACCATCGTTCCCCAAAAAAGTGCCCCCAGATTACCCGTATATCGCCTAGAATCGGCTCACGAATCGCCTCGGGTGATTCCCGTCGTTGGTCAATTTCCCCTCACCCTAGAGGATTGGAAAGCTGTACCTTTGATTGAAGCTCTTGAGCCGTTTGGAGTAGTTCGTAGTCAAGGAGCATCAGCTTTTGTCGCAGTTCCCGGATGGTCAGTGATCCGAGCAATGGGCGATCCGGTTGCTCTCTTAGCTAACAGTGACGAACTTCCTGGAGCGCTATCCGAGAATTCAGAACCTATTTTAATGTTAGTGGATCGCCAGGAGCGACAATGGGATAGCGATCGCTATTTTCTAGTAGACATCGACGGTCAATTAGAACTTCAATGGTGGGAAACTGAACCGGATCAACCCTTGTTAGCACAATTGGTCTTACTCATGCGTCCCCACCGTATCCTAGACGAGGACTTTACCAAAGAACTCTGGCAAATTGAAGAATGAGAATCATCCTTCTTGGTAATGCCGGTGCAGGAAAAAGTACCATGGCCCGTCGCTTAATTGGCGATCGCCCCATTCCCCGCCTATCCCTGGATGAAATTGCCTGGAATCCAGGGCCAGAACGAAAACCCCTCAATGAAAGTATTACCCTATTGCTCTCGTTTATCCAAGATAATCAACAATGGGTAATTGAAGGTTGCTATGCTGATATTATCGAAGCCGCCTTACCCTACTGCACTGAACTGCGCTTTCTCAATCCAGGCATAGCAACCTGTATTCATCACTGTTACCAACGGCCTTGGGAACCGGAAAAATTTGCTTCTCCCCAAGAACAACAAGCCATGCTTCAAGTTTTGGTCGATTGGGTCAAAGAATACGAAACTCGCAGCGATGAATACGGACTATCCCGCCATCGTGCCCTTTACGATCGGTTTGGTGGAGAAAAACAGGAGTTTACCCATATTGAGCAGTATTATTCGGAGTTAATATAGCAGAGTAACTGTAAAGTGAAGACACCGGGCAATCGATCTTGAAACTGAACTACTTTTGCCCCACTGCCTACTCTCCATCTCTTCTACAAAGTTTCCCTAAATTCCCCCTGTTGGAGTAACTTTGAATGCCGATTCGAGTCATTATTGTTGAAGATTCTTCCATTGCCCTGACCATCCTCAAGCGGATGCTCAACGCCTCTCCAGATATCGAGGTAGTGGGTACAGCTCGTACTGGAAAAGAGGCGATCGCCCTCATTCCTAAAGTTGATCCCCAAGTCATTTGTACGGACTTACACATGCCAGAAATGGATGGGTTAACCTTAACTGAAGAAATCATGTCTACTCGCCCTAAACCGATTTTAGTGATTAGTTCTTCGGTGCGCGAACAGGATACCCATCAAGTATTTAAAGTTTTAGAAGCAGGAGCAGTGGATGTTTTTCCTAAACCGGAAGGGGGACTTGGGGTAGACTCCGATCGCATTCAACAAGCTTTAATTAATAAGGTGAAAATCTTAGCAGGAGTGTCTGTATTTAGGAACCGTAAACGCTCTCAACAACCGGTGAATGCTTCTGTCCCTGTCTCTCAAACCAAATCCGTATTTTTTTCTACTTCTTCCTCTCGTTTTTCCCGTCCTATACTGCCGTTTAGAACGACCCATCTGGGACTCATTGCCCTAGGCGCTTCAACCGGTGGCCCGCAAGTGTTAGAGCAAATTTTAAGCCAATTTCCGGCCAATCTACCCGTTCCAGTGATTTGTGTGCAACATATTAGTGAAGGTTTTTTACAAGGGTTTATTGACTGGCTCTCAAGTCGCTGTTCTCTTCCCGTGAGCGTTGCCCGAGCAGGCGATCGCCCCCAACCTGGCCACATCTATTTTCCTCCAGAACGTTCCCATCTGATCTTCGATCGGATGGGCTGTTTTGTCTACAGTCGCACCGTCGGAGGTGGAGGGCATTGCCCCTCGATTACGGTAACCTTTAATTCAGTAGCTCAATATTATAGAAATCGTAGTATTGGCGTGTTACTGACCGGAATGGGACGGGATGGAGCCGATGGTCTGTTGTCTATTTTTCAGGCTGGAGGCTTCACTTTAGCCCAAAATGAAGCCAGTTGTGTGGTGTTTGGGATGCCCAAAGAGGCGATCGCCCTCGGTGCCACGCATCAGGTTTTACCTCCAGAAGCCATTGCCACTGCCATTTTAAGGAAATTGGTTGTCTAGTTCCCTATTCCCTATTCCTTATCCTTGTGGATCGCTGACCACTTCAGGTGAGGGAATATCGGGGTTGGATAGGGAGTCAGCAGTATAAGACTTTTTCTCAGATTCAGGAACAGAGAGTTGTGGGGCTTCAGGAGGTTGTTCCTGGGCTGCACCAGAGGGTGCATCACCGTATAACCAAGCAAGTCCTCCAACAGCACCAGCCATTAATGCGGTATACCCTAAATATAAATGAGCAGGTTGTAAGTAAAATCCCTCGCTTTTTTGGGTATAAAGGGACGACCAAGACGGCACTACTGAATGAGTCAGATCCGGTTCTGGGAGACTCGAAAGGAGGCGTTGACTGTCTAAACCAAGGACAATACTGAGGCGACGGACAAAACCATGCAGGTAAATTTCTTCAGGTAGATGCTCAAAATCTCCGGCTTCTAGTGCTTTGAGTTCATGGATAGGGATGCGAGTTAAGGCATGGAGCTGATCGAGGGAGAGAGCACACCCTAAACGCGCTTGTTGCAGTTGCTCGCCAATTTGTTTCCAACCGGCTTCCCGCTCTTGTTGTATCTTTTGTTGTGCTAACTGTGCTTTAGAGAGTTTCTGGGGGCGAGATACAGGGGCTTTGACTGATCGAACTATACCTGAATCAACAGAACCTGTCTTTTGATGAGTTACCCCACGGGTTGGACTCAGTTGAGCGCTACTCTTTGGGCTAGTTACAGGAGCGATCGCTGCTGAGGGACGCACCGGTTCACAAGACTGGTGTTGATATTGACGAATAAAGTGTTGCAACGAGATCTGAATCGCTTCTCGTCCCATGGCTTTAATCAACATCTGTAGACCATCTACTCCTTCTCCTAATTGATCTTGGAGACTTTTCAGAGTGCGACGATAGACCTCAGAATGGTGGAGTTGAGCTTCAATTTGACTCAGGTGCGATCGCAACTCTTTCGGGGAAATTCCCAAAATGGCACAGGCTTCAACACTTAAAGATTTAGGGCTATTGGTCATGGTTTGCTGTCTCCGTTTACTGGTTCCCAACCCATCCAATCGGCAAATGGGGAATTAACTGAATAATCTCCCTTCCTTATTCGTAAATTTTGCTCAATCTCCGGATATTGATGGAGAGTAGGGAGGGGGAGTGGGGAGTAGGGAGACACGGCAATACGGAGAACTGAAACAATAGAGACACTGATATAGTAGTTTACCCTGATATGCAATACATCGAATGGCAGTTTTTAAAAGATAGCCAGAATAGCTCACTAGCTAGATTAAATCTATGGTTCACTCCCTCATTCCCCCATGAAGAGTTGTATCACAGATTATCAGGGTCAAGTGTGATAAAGCACCTTAAGTCAAAATAGCCTGAGCCGCTTGTCGTCCCGAAAGGGTTGCACCTTCCATGCTATCGATATAATCTTGCTGAGTATAACTTCCAGCCAGGAAAAAGTTAGGAATCGGGGTTTTCTGCGCTGGGCGATAGGGGTCCATTCCCGGTGCTTCCCGATACAGAGATTGGGCCAGTTTAACTACAGAATACCAGGTCATCTTCAGATTACGGGAAGAGGGGAAGAGATCTTGCACTTGTTTGAGGACATGATTGGCGATCGCCTCATTACTTTCCCGAATAAAAGGATCGCCAGGCGTTAGCACCAATTGTAACAGCGAGCCTTGTCCTTCCCGATAATAATCTCCGGGACTTGCTAGAGCTAAATCAGCAAAACAGGAAAAATCAGCATCCGCCGTATACAATAAATTATCAATTCCAGCCGCTTTTTCTAATTGCTTGCGTTGCTGTTCATCATTCAATTCCGTCACCCAACCATCAAAGCGCAATTGCACCGTAGCGACTGGAACCGTATCCAACTTATAGATATTATCGAACTCCGGCCACTTACGCCAATCTGAGGGCAAAAGCTTTTGAATTCCCGGTACATCACAGGCACAAACATAGGCATCAGCCGTAATCGTTTCTTCCCCTTCTCCATCGGCAACCACTAAGCCAGTGACTTCAGTTTTACCGTTACTTTCTGTGAATTGAATGTCTCTCACCCGGCGACGGGTATAGATTTTTGTCCCCCGTTCTTCTAAATAGTTCAAAATCGGTTTATGTAGATATTCATGGGGCGAACCTTCCAACATTCTTAGCACTGAAGCTTCCGTTTTTGCCGCGAAAAATTGGAAGATAGTGAGCATACAGCGAGCCGAAATATTTTCTGTATCGATAAATCCTAAAGCATAGGCAATGGGGTTCCACATCCGCTTCAGGGAACCATTCGAGCCGCCCTGTTTGCGAAACCAATCGGCAAAACTGATAGAATCCAGGTTGCGAATTGTCCTCATCGCCCCATCAAAATCTACCAAACCGCGTACAATAGGACTGGTTGCTAAGGCGATCGCATTCATCGCCTTATCCTGAACCGAAAGTTGGGATGTAGTGAAAAAAGCCTTCAAACCATTAAACGGCGCACCCACCGGAAAGCGGAAATCCAACGCCCCCGTCATTCCCCCCCGGTTGATAAACGTATGGGTATGTTCCTTTAAGCGCAGATTCTCAAACGCACCCACCTTCCGCATCAAAGCAAACAGATTGTAATAGCAGCCGAAAAACACATGCAATCCCATTTCAATATGATTGCCGTCCGCATCTACCCAACTGCCGACCTTTCCACCCACAAAGGCGCGGGATTCAAATATTTCCACCTGATGACCAGCATCAACCAATTCAACGGCAGTAGATAAGCCAGCTAAACCTGCCCCAACAATGGCAACACGCATCGAACGTCCTAAATATCCTTAACAGTTTCTTTACAGATTGTAACAGAGTTTGAGTAGCCTAGATCCTCTTTTCCCCGCAGTCCCTAGGACTTCTTGATATAAAGCATTACTAATACGAAAATTTGCCTCGTTAATCAGGCGATCGATAATGGGTCAAATTTCTGATACCCCTCCCCGATGCTTTGATACCAGCAAAATTCCTAATGAACCGGTAATCGATAAATCTAAACGTAAAGCTTCCCTACGTTCGAGGCGTTCGTCAATTAATCATTACATATGCGTTCAATTTTAAGGCTAAAGCGATCGCTACCGATTCGCCTAAATCTAAATGATACTGATTGTGCAGTTCTTCAACCTGGTTATGTTCAGGAGAAAGAATAACCCTGATCGCTCCTCGGATGTAGTGACAGCAGCCCATCCTCTTGCCAAGATAGAAACGATATCTTCGAGAAATGACAACTAACTTATTTAAGGCAACTATGTCCTACGATCGCGAAAAACAGGTAGCCATGGAAGCGGCCATCTTAGCCGCAAAACTCTGTCAGCAGGTACGTCAAGACATTCCAGAGGCGATCGAAAAGCACGATAAAAGTCCCGTAACCGTTGCAGATTATGGCTCCCAGGCCATTATTTGCAAAGCACTCGGCGAAATCTTTCCCAACGATCCCATTGTCGGAGAAGAAGACGCAACCGAGCTACGCAAACCGGAAATTGCCGATACCCTCAACAAAATGCTCGGTTATGTGCAAAATCTAATTCCCCATGCCACCGCCGATCAAGTAACGGACTGGATCGATCGCGGAAATGGCTCCGTATCCCCCCGATATTGGACGCTAGACCCCATTGACGGCACAAAAGGCTTTTTGCGTCAAGATCAGTATGCCGTGGCTCTAGCGCTCATTGAAGATGGGGATATCAAGGTCGGGGTTTTAGCCTGTCCTGCCATGCCCGTCGAAGGCTCAGAACCCGGTATGCTCTACGTTGCGGTGCGTGGAGAAGGGTCACAAATGAGACCCTTAGCAGGGGGAGAATTACAAACCATCCATGTAGTGAGTCCTGATGATCAAGAAAACATGCGCTTTGTCGAAAGCGTAGAAGCCGCTCACGGCGACCAATCTCGGCAAAATGCCATGGCTCAAGCCGTCGGTATTACTACTCCATCCGTGCGCGTGGACTCCCAAGCCAAATATGGCATTGTTGCATCTGGAAAAGCTGCCCTCTACCTGCGCTTACCCTCTCCCAAATATCCCGATTATCGCGAAAATATTTGGGATCATGCTGCTGGTGCAATCGTCGTAGAAGAAGCCGGAGGGAAAGTTACCGATATGCATGGACAACCCCTCAATTTTGCCGATGGGCAGAAAATGGTGAATAATCGGGGCGTTGTTGTCAGTAATGGCATGTTGCACGAGAAGATTCTCGACGTTTTGAAGAGTTAATTTCCTCAAGGGGCGAGTTCACCCAGTGACAAGAAAAACCAAAAATCTCGTGAACCCGCCCCTACCTCCATTTGCTAAAATTGCCATCAGGATCATTGAGCCATGATAACCATCCAGAAATAATGCGTAAACAGACCATTCAATATACATCCTCCTTAGATGCCCTAGTTACGGTTGCCAAGCGATTAAGCTTGTATGAAAATCAGCAGAAGATGGACTCTGAGGAATTTTTCTACCAGTATAGTCAGGGATTGTTATCAGATGAAACTCAATTTGTCGAATGGGCAAATGACTACCGCCATTATCTCGCTTTACGTCATGAACTAGAGCAACGCATTAACCATGCTGCATGAAAGCTTATCTGATTATCTCGATCGAGTTGAGCAAGGGATTGAACAATGCCTTAATGTTTATGTTGAACGCTATGAAGAGGAAATTTTAACTCCAATACGAGTTAATCTCAGAATTAGGCTGCGATTTAATCCGGGTCATCTTCTTGAAGTTAACGAAGCGATCGTCGTGACTGATAGTCAATTAAATTTTCTCGATTACCGTTATCACTTTCAGGATGAACAGAATCGTCTGGTTTTTCGCTATGATAGTACCCCTCATTTTCCTGATTTACCCAACTTCCCCTATCACAAGCACTTACCCGATCGAGTGATATCGTCACCTAAACCTAACCTTCTTCAAGTTTTACAAGAAATTAATGAGTGATAGATCGTATCACGTCCGGGTAATCAATTAAAGTATCGGGTAAGGTGGGCAGGGCGTAGAGTTATCTAAGGTGAATCAATAATCGATTCTTTGTCACATACAAGGGGCGGGTTCATGAGATCTTTGGTTTTAATTTCCAGATCTTGGTGAACCCGCCCCTACAGCTAGGAAATCAGATGATGGATTAACCTTAACCGACTTTCACCTTAACGACCTTATGTTGTTCTTCTTCAACTTTCGGTAACGTCAAGTGCAAAATTCCATCCTTATATTCCGCTTCCACATTATTATTTTGAATGCGGTTCGGTAAAGGAACAACCCTTTGGAACTGACCATAGCGAAACTCAGAGCGAGTTACACCTTTCTCTTCAGTGGTTCTTTCGCTGCGCCGTTCGCCAGAAATAGAAACCGCTTCAGCCGTTACTTGAATATCGAGATCATCCGGTTTCATTCCCGGAACTTCTAATTTGATTTCAAATGCTTCAGGAGTTTCATGAAGTTCAGCCGCCGGCAAGAAATTCCCTTGATTAGAGAGGACTTCTTTGGGCACTAAATCATCAAATAAACGATTCATTTGGCGTTGTAAGGTATCGATTTCTCGGAAAGGTTCCCAACGAACTAAAGGCATACTGTTAATCTCCTAAACCAGTTACTTTTGTTTGATGAATTCAATCTAACAAACTGGCGCGAACTGTCAGGTTCGGTTTTTCTCCCCAGCTTGAGGGAAGTCCCCGTACTTCATATCATATCGACCCTTAATCAAACAAGAAAATACCATTTCTGTATGATATTGACCTTCCCAGGCGCGTTTTAAGTTAAACTGAGGTGAAAAGAAAAGCCGATTCCTAAACTTAGGAACCGGCTTAAACATCAAGAGAATTCTAGAAAATGGCATAACCCTCATAGAGGAATAAAAGAACCCTTTGGTTACTCCGTTTTCAATGGTGCTTACTCTTAGGTTAGCGAATACAATTCAGCGTCTCAGTTCGGTTCTCTGCTAAACGGCGATCGCAATCTCCGCACCTTCGATTAGACTGTACACAAACCACTATCCTGATATAACCCTATGCTAGGTAAAAATTCCCGATTAAGATGGTTTCAAGATCTGCCTCTGCGCTCCCTGATCATTCTTCCATTTCTGGTGCAAATCTTTACCGCAGTCGGGTTAGTGGGATATTTTTCATTTCGGAATGGACAGAAGGCAGTTAATGACCTCGCTCATCAGCTAATGGATGAAGTTAGCGATCGCACAGCAGATCGGCTTGACAATTATTTGCAGAGTGCCCATTTTATCAACTCTACCAATGATAAGGCAATTCGTTTAGGTCATTTAGACCTGAATAATCTATCAACATTTGAAAAACACTTCTGGGAACAAATTCAACTCTTCGACTTAATCGGATTTATTTACTATGCTAATGAAGAGGGAGAATTGATCGGAGCAGAACAGTTAGATGATGGATCATTGAAAATTGGTGAAGTCAAAAAAGAAATTCCTGGAAACTTCAAAATTTATGCTACAAATGAGCGCGGAGAACGCACAAATCTAGAAGTAGATATTGATAACTTTGAACCTCGTCAACGTCCCTGGTATCGGACAGCAATGGAAGTGGGTCAAGCGAGTTGGGGCGAAATTTTTAGTTATAAAGGATATCCCCGGATCGCGATCTCGGCTGTTCTTCCGCTCTATGACAGTGAAGGAAATATCTATGGAATGCTAGGAACGGATCTGATTGTTTCACTGATCAGTAATTTTCTCAGAGAGCTAGAAATTGGTAAATCTGGACAAATCTTTATTATGGATCGCTCGGGCTTATTGGTGGGAAATTCTACAGTTCATGACCCTTTTATTATTGATGAAGATAATCTCGTGCAATCGATCTTAGCGACCACAAGCAAAGATCGTTTAGTCCAAATGACGGCCCGCTATATCGAAGACCGTTTTGGTAATTTGACGAACATTCAAGAAACCCACAAACTTGAATTGAACTTCGACCGTCAGCCTTACTTCTTGGAAGTCTCTCCTTGGCAAGATGAATTAGGTTTAGATTGGTTAATTGTGGTCGTTGTACCTAAATCTGACTTCATGGCAGAAATTAATGCCAATAATCGGACAACAATTTTATTATGTCTATTAGCGCTGTTTGTTGCCATAAGTATGGGACTGTTAACCTCCCGGTGGATTACCCAACCCATATTAGACTTAAATCAAGCGGCTGAAGAAATATCTCAGGGCAATTTAGATCAACAGGTTCATATTAAAGAAATTAAAGAACTTAAGATATTAGCTCAGGTCTTTAATCATATGGCGGCCCAACTAAAAGCCTCTTTTTCTGCCCTAGAACAAACCAATACAGAACTTGAACAACGAGTCCAAAAACGTACCGCAGAATTAGAGCAGGCTAAACAACAGGCAGAGTCTGCGAATCAAGCGAAAAGTGATTTTCTGGCATCTATGAGTCACGAGCTGAGAACGCCCCTGAATGGCATCCTCGGCTATGCTCAAATCATGGAACGAACCAAAGACCTGAACGAACAGCGCCATGGAATCAGCGTGGTTCGCCAAAGTGGAACCCACTTATTAAACTTAATTAACGATATTCTTGATTTATCAAAAATTGAAGCTCGGAAAATGGAAATCACCCCCCAAAATCTCCATTTTTCGTCTTTCTTATCGAGTGTGAGTGAAATAATTCGGATTCGTGCAGCAAGTAAAAAGATCGATTTTTTTGCCGCCCATGACCCAAATTTGCCCACGGCAATTATTGCTGATAATAAGCGTTTAGGACAAGTGTTACTTAACCTGTTAGGAAATGCAGTGAAATTCACAGATAGCGGTCGAGTCACGTTCACGACAGAAGCGATCTCCCAAAACCAGGAAACTGTTACTATTCGATTTATCATTGAAGATACTGGAGTTGGCATGACTCGAGAACAACTGCAAAAAATTTTCTTACCTTTTGAGCAAGTGGGTTCTACCTCTCGTCGTGCTGAAGGAACGGGTTTGGGATTGACCATTTCTCAACAACTGGTCGAAATGATGGGCAGTCATATTGAAGTCTCCAGCATCCATGGTCAGGGGAGTCAGTTCTGCTTTACCCTGGAGTTCCCAATTGCAACGAACTGGTCAAAATCGGTAACAGAGGTCGATCTCGGTCAAATCACCGGTTACACGGGGAAACTTAGAACAATCCTCGTGGTTGATGATAAAGAAGTCAATCGTGCTGTTATTGTTGAAGTTCTGAGCCTCTTAGGGTTTGAATGTATTGAAGCAACCAATGGTGAAGAAGGATTGGATCTTGCCCAAGTGTTTCAACCGCATTTAATTATTACAGACTTGGCAATACCAAGATTAGATGGATTTGAGATGGCACGACAGTTGCGAACTTTTCCTGAATTCCAAAACACTCCAATTATCGCTTCTTCAGCCAGTGTATTGAGTCAAGACCAAACGAGCTGTTTAGAGGCAGGATGTGATGATTTTCTACACAAGCCCATCGATATTGAACGATTATTAACGTATGTGCAAAAGTATCTGAAGTTAGAATGGGTCTATAAAGATTCTGAAGTGCTAGAGAAGGAATACAGTGATACTGTAGACGATATTATAGATGACGAGATTCCCCCAGCTCAGGAATTAGAACAATTGCTCAATGCAGCTCGGATTGGTGATATTTTAGTGATTGAAGAAGAAGCACAACGGTTGATTCAGTTAGATCCTAACTATCGGAGGTTTGGTCATCGCATTTTACATTTTGCATCAGACTTTGATGACCAGGCAATTATTGAGTTGATTCAACAGTCTTTAGAAGAATAGTGATTATGAGTTTAAGGTTGGGATGGAATTCTTATATCAAATCTATTTATTTACGCTACAGAGATCTGTAGGGGCGGGTTATACCCAAATCTTGTAGACTGAAAACTATTGCAAGTAAACCCGCCCTCCTCCACGATGTCTCTACTTGTAGCAACCATTTAAGGATTTGATATTAGAATATGTTTTTTGTTAATCAAAAAAATGAGAGTAAATCGGTATTATTTTCTTTGCAGAAGTTTTGTATTGTTCAAGAAATGCTAGACGCACAAAATCTGGATGTGATGGGCGACTATCGCTTTGACCGTTAATTAACAATTATTAAATTATTGATTTTGAAATTGTTGATTGCTCCTTCACCGATTACTATGAATCTTGCAGACTTTATTGCCCTTTCCCCTATGATTGAACCCCAAATGAGTCCCTATGGCTCTTGGAAATCGCCTATTACCTCAGACTTAATTGTGGCAGGAGCGATCGCCCTTGGCGGCCCTCGACTCGATGCAGATTGCCTATACTGGTCGGAAGGTCGTCCGAGTGAAGGGGGACGTAGCGTCATTGTCCAGTGCACTTCAAATGGACAAATCCAGGACGTTACCCCCGCTTCCTATAACGTGCGAACCCGAGTTCATGAATATGGGGGAGGCGCTTCCTTAATAGACGCAGGAACGATCTATTTTGTGAATTTTGCCGACCAACGTCTCTATCGGCAGCCGGTGGGTGAAGACCCCCAACCGGTGACTGGCGAAAGTCAATGCTGTTATGCTGATTTTCGATTAGATTCGCGCCGTAATAGTCTAGTGAGTGTGCAAGAAGACCATAGCGCAGAAGGAGAAGCGGTTAATCGAATTGTCAGCATTGACCTGGAAACGGGTGCCTCCACCACCCTGACTGAAGGATATGATTTTTACGCTTCTCCCCGCTTAAGTCCTGATGGTTCCCAACTGTGCTGGATCTGCTGGAATCATCCCAATATGCCTTGGGATGGCACCGAGTTATGGGTTGCTCCAGTGAATGAGAAGGGTACATTAGGTACAGCAACCCTGGTAGCAGGAAGTACGACGGAATCGATCTTTGAGCCGCAATGGTCTCCGGATGGAGTACTGTATTTTGTGAGCGATCGCACGAACTGGTGGAACCTGTATCGTTGGGATGGTCGTTCTATAGACGCTCTTTATCCCAAAGCAGCGGAATTTGGGCTTCCTCAATGGGTTTTTGGCATGAGTACCTATACGTTTGCCGATGCAGAAACGATTATCTGCATCTATTCGGAAAATGGCAACGATACCCTGGCTAAACTCAACACGAGCAGCAAAACTTTAGAGGTTATTCCTACTCCCTACAGCAGTCTGTCTGCGCCTCAAGTGCAGGGAAACCAGATTATCCTACTCGCAGCATCGGCAACTCAACCAAGCGCCTTAATTCAACTGGACTTATCGGGCGAAAATCTAGAGATTATTTATAAGTCTAGCCAGTTAGAAATCGATCCCGGTTATCTTTCTGTTCCAGAGGCAATTTCCTTTCCCACGGAAAACGGCTTAACCGCTTATGGATTTTATTATCCGCCCCAGAATAAAGATTATCAAGCACCGGAAGGAGAAAAACCGCCCTTATTGGTGAAAAGTCATGGAGGTCCGACGGCTTCGACTTCGAGTAGATTTAATCTTAAGCTCCAATATTGGACAAGTCGCGGCTTTGCTATCCTGGATGTGAATTATGGGGGAAGCACGGGATATGGTCGGGAGTATCGCAAACGGTTGGATAGTTCCTGGGGTATTGTGGATGTGGATGATTGCGCTAATGGTGCGAAGTATCTGGCCGAGCAGGGTAAGGTGGATGAAAATCGGTTAGCTATCTCTGGAGGAAGTGCGGGAGGCTATACAACGTTATGCGCTCTGACGTTCCGGGATACGTTTCAGGCGGGAGCGAGTTACTATGGAGTTAGCGATTTAGAAGCCTTAGCTACCGATACCCATAAGTTTGAATCGCGCTATTTAGATGGATTGATCGGGCCGTATCCTGAACGTAAGGATGTTTATATTGAGCGATCGCCCATTCATTTTACCCAACAACTCTCCTGTCCTGTCGCCTTCTTCCAAGGACTCGAAGATAAAGTTGTCCCCCCCAACCAAGCAGAAATGATGGTTAACGCCTTAAAAGAAAAGGGGTTACCGGTTGCCTATGTCGCCTTTGAAGGCGAGCAACATGGCTTCCGCAAAGCCGAAAATATTAAACGCGCTCTTGATGGGGAATTTTACTTTTATTCCCGCGTCTTTGGCTTTGAAGTAGCTGACAAGGGGGGAGAAATTGAGATTGAGGGTTAGAAAGCGGGTTTCTGCGTTTACTTTTGGTTGGGTGTCGAAGGCGATCGTAGAAACCCGGTTTCTTGGTCATGATGCTTTATAATCTTGTATACTACTAACTAGAATCTCCGGTCAATTCAAGCAAGGCTATGTCACTACAAGAATTTAAACAGCAAGTAGTAAAGCTCTCCGTGAGAGAACGTCTATCATTAGTCAGTTTTATTATTGATTCTTTACCCGAATTCAGGCGTTCTACCGCAGAACGTTCTAGGGCAATTGAACAAATGCGAGGGTTGTTAAAAACCGATAAACCCGCACCGACTGATGAGGAAGTGGAGACTATGCTAGAAGAGAGGCGGATAAACAAGTATCTTTAGGCACAATCAAAACCGCGAGGTACTTTTAGGTGAAATTTTTAATCGATACTAATATTGTATTAGATTTTTTATTGCAACGAGAACCATTTTATCAAGATGCAGAACGACTGTTTCAAGCAATTCATGACAATAAAATTATAGGATATGTTACTGCCACTACTCTAACCAACATTTTTTATATTGCCAGAAGGCATACAGCAAGTATTGATAAGGCTCAACAGGCTGTTGTCGCCACACTAGATATAATGGTCATTTGTCCAGTTAATCGAGAAACTTTAGAATCAGCATTGACTGTTGGTTGTACTGATTTTGAAGATGCTGTTCAAGTCGCATGTGCCATGGATCGAGGTTTGGATGGAGTTGTAACTCGTGATACAGGTTTTCCCAATGTACTAATTCCCATTTTATCTGTAGCCGAAGCCTTACAGCAGCTAGAAAATGGCCCATAGAGCCTATTTGAGAGCGTACAATCTCTTGTGGATTATAGACACTGCACCACAATTGAGCAAACCGATTATTCTATAGATAGGCGATCGCAGGAAACCCACCCTATGGAAACCATTACCATTCAAGTTGGGGCTGAACTCGCCCAAGCTTATCGAACAGCCGAACCCCAGCAACAAGAAGATGCCGCTTTCCTGTTCCATCTCATAATCCAAGAATTATTGAATCCTAAAGGGAAAGGGTATTAGATACGAATATTCTGATTAGCGGCTTGATGGTGTCTTGATCTAAACCTCAATAGGTTTTTGATCTCGTGACTTAAAAACACATTATTTTAATGTCTGAGGAAACTTTGGCGGAATTATTTAAAACTTTTATCCATCCAAAATTTTAAAAATATATATCTCTAGAAAAAAGACTGGCATTTGTTCGTAACCTGAAGCAACAAGGAATAATGATAATCTGGGTAAAATAATAAAATTAGTTCCCCCATAAATAGAGGGATGTGTCTTAATATTTTTTTAATTTCCTTATAAAAGCATTAAAGTGGCACTGGACTCCTCCTAACTGTCGGATTTGATATTACATCAAATCCAAAAGAGAATGCTACATATCAATCGACAACCCTAGTAGGGGGGGGGGGGGGGGGG
>NZ_JAQMUE010000040.1 GCF_028330985.1 Roseofilum reptotaenium CS-1145
CCTATGTTTTTTGAAAGTGGCTATTGTGAAATAGCTTAAAGTCCTATAAATTCGTTAAAGTTGCATTGGGAGCTTCCGAGTTGATGATGGGATAAAAACCTTATGCTCAAAGGTTTTAATGGTTTTAGGAGATGTCTATTAGTGATTTGCATTTTAGCCGAACGGACTGAATTTGCTCTAATACCGATCGGCAATCGCACTTTATCAAACAAAACTCTTAACTGAGACTTCAGAAGAAAACCTAAAACCAGGAAATAGACGCGCACTTGAAGCCAAAGCGATTAACTCTGAGCCTCAGAAAAACCACAGGCAGCCATACTCAAAATACCATAGGTAAAACTAGAGTGTAAGGATTTAGCTCTCAGGGGTTCACCGGCTGCTCCTAGGGCGACAAATAGGGGCAGTAAATGTTCGTCAGTGGGATGATTTTCAACGGCATAGGGAGCCAGTTGACGATAATGAATTAAGCGCTCTAAATCTCCTTCTTGAAGTGTCTTTTCCATCCACCGATCGAAGTCTTGTACCCATAGGGGAGGTTCAGCATCGAGAGGATATTGGCTAAAATAGCTTAAATTATGAGTCATGGAGCCACTAGCGATGATCAGAATGCCTTGAGATCTTAAAGAAGAGAGCGATCGCCCAATCGCCAGATGATAAGCTGGATCTCGGTGGGGTTGAATCGAGAGTTGGGTAACCGGAATCTGAGCCTCTGGAACTATGCAGGATAAGGGAACCCAAGCTCCATGATCTAATCCTCTATGCTCGCTAACCTGACAAGCGATACCGTCTTTATGCAAATTCTGTACAATCTGATGGGCTAGTTTAGGTGCGCCTGGAACAGGATAAACTATTTCGGATAAAGAGGGCGGAAATCCACGAAAATCGTATATCGTTTCCGGATGGGGTACAGCACTAACCACTGGTTCGGAGGTAGTCCAGTGGGCAGAAACCACTAAAATGGCTTTAGGAGTGGAAATCTGCGCAGAGAGAGAGCGCCAAAACTCTACAACTGGTAGCTGATGTAACAGTACATCGGGAGCGCCATGGGAAATAAATAAACTTTTTATCATGATTCAATCCTTATATCAAACTCCGCTAGAATTAGTATAATAAACGGATAGAAAAGCTTGAGGCTCTCATGAAATGGTACACAAAAAAGAAACCCCATTCATTGAAGAAGATTCCCTCTATCCAGAAAGTGACGGTCAGCCAGTCGGTGAAAATACAATACAATTTCGTTTAATTATGATGCTCCAAGGGGGTTTGGATGCTCTATTTAAAGACATCCCCGATGTGTTTGTAGCTGGAGATTTATTTTGGTATCCCGTGCAACTCTCATCAGAGGAAATAGAGAATCAGGAAGAACCCTCCAGACAAGCGCCAGATGTGATGGTGGTATTTGGAGTCGAAAAAAAAGACCGTCCATCTTATATGCAGTGGGAAGAGAACAACATTGCCCCTCAAGTAGTATTTGAGATCGTATCCCCGAGTAATAGCAAGGAAGCGATGACTAAAAAGTTTGAGTTTTATCAAACTCATGGAGTAGAAGAGTATTATGCTTACAACCCCAAAGGAAATAGACTAGAAGGGTGGTTAAGAAGAGGGGAAGTATTGGAGAAAATTACGCCAATGGAGGGCTGGAAAAGTCCAAGGTTAGGCGTGAGTTTTACCACCGTTTCGGGAGAGTTGCGGTTATTAACAGCTAATGGGGAGCGCTTAGGAACCTATCTGGATGTGGTGAAAGATCGGGATCTCCAACGTTTGGAAACAGAACGCCAACGGTTGGAAACAGAACGGGAGCGACTCGATAAGGAACTTGAACGCCAAAGAGCGAATGATGCTGAATTAGAGTGCGATCGCCAACAACAACGAGCGAATGACGCTGAAGAGGTAATTGAACACTTACGCGAGCGCTTACAGCAGTTAGGAATTGATCCCGATGAGTTGAGATCTTGAAAAATTGTTAGTTTTCCCTGATATCAGTCCTGCAATCTCGTAAACCTATTTTACAAGTTTGGTCATTGACAGCCCCAATCAGTCAGACTAAATAGATAGGCAGGTTTTCAACGAAGAAGTCTCATTCGTTCAAAATACCCCTATAACATAAGACTTCAGGATCAATCATGGCTCGCAGAATATCGAATCATACCCAACCGAAACTGAACCCCTCTTCTTCCCTATGGCAAAGAACCAGTCGCAGACAGGAAGGGGGGCGATCGCAGGAATTTATTTTAGACCGTAATTACATCATAGATTTGGTCAATTCCTTAGAAAGTATATCAGAAAGATAACGGATAGTGCTACCCCCAAGTCATGAGTGCGGGTGGAAATTTGTAAATTTTGGTAAACAACACGCTAAAATCCCAATAGCACCATACAGCCCATTCTTCTTGAACCATGTTTGATCAATTCACGCCGATTTTTCAGGAACTCACCCAACAACCGGCAGCCTTTTTTGGCGGATTCTGTTCGGGTCTGTTACAGCTCAACCTATCTGAAGATCCCATTAAAACCTGGCTCGATCAACAAATCAGTACTCCAGAAACTGAGACCAATACCACTTCTGGCCCTCAATCGATTGAAATTGATTAATATAGCAGCGAGGTTAAATTATTGTTTGAGGCACTCTAGCAATAGATCCTCTAGCCATTGTGGATCAGGCTCCCTCAAACCATTACCCGTTGCTCAACAAGGGGCCCCCAGCCCCTTGCCTGGTCTTACCTCTCAAGAAGAAATTGGCATTAGGGATAAAAGGTTAATTTTGGTAAACCCAAGGTTTCCTGCCAACCCTTGATCAGATTCAGACATTGAATGGCTTGTCCTGCTTGACCCTTAATCAGATTATCAATTGCTGACATGACAATCACCCGATTCGTCCGGGCATCGACTTCTAAGCCGAGATAACAAAGATTGGTATCACAAGCCCACTTCGTTTGTGGATAAGTTCCATTGGGCAGAACCCGCACCCAAGGGGAATTTTGATAGAACACACTGTAAATCGTACGTATATCTTCTCGGACTAAACCAGGGTCGCGGAGGGTAGCGTAAACTGTGGCTAAAATTCCTCGTACCATCGGAATCAGGTGGGGGGTAAATTGCAGCTTAACCTCATGGCCGGCTAAATCACTACACACTTGTTCGAGTTCTGGGGTATGTCGGTGACGGGTCACCCCATAAGCGGCTAGAGAACTATCTGCTTCTGCTAAAAGGAGATTAATTTTACCTTGTCTTCCCCCTCCGGATGTTCCCGACTTGGCATCAACAATGAGGGTATCGGGTTCAATTAATCCTTGTTTGAGTAGGGGAGCGATCGCCAGTAAACTACTGGTTGTATAGCATCCTGGACAAGCTATCAGATTCGTATGGGGGATGCGATCGCGGTAGATTTCCGGTAAACCATACACCGCCTTCGATAATACCTCATAATCAGCCCGGTCTTCACTCCCATACCAAGTCTTATAGACCTCCATATCCGTTAACCGATAATCGGCGGATAAATCGAGAACTAAACACCCTCTCTCCAGCAGTTGGGGCGCTATTTTGCACGCTAACCCATTGGGCAATCCTAAAAATACCACCTCACAGCGCGAGGCGATCGTATCAATATTAACGGGTTCCACCGTCAGATTAACTCGATGAGCCAAATGAGGGTAAATATCGCCATAGGATTTACCCGCACTACTATCGCCTCCTAAATAAACCAAATCCACGTTTGGATGTTCGCACAACATCCGCACCAATTGCACACCTCCATAACCGGAAGCACCAACTATACCAACCGTTGTTCGCCCATTATCTCCCATGATGTGACCCTTACTTGAATGTTGAGTTTACGTGATTGAGTGTAGATCCTAATTTATGGTTCTAGGTGAGGCAACCATAAATGTTTAAAGGTTGGCTGCATTGTAGTACCAAAGCGGAGATTCAATTAAAAATTAAAAATTAAAAATTAAAAATTAAGGTTTTATACACAGATATAGCGCTTTGCGCTAGGGAATAGGGAATAGGTAATAGGAACAGGTTCAGAAAGGTGATCGGTGCGCAGTGTAGATTTCGGTGAACTCGCCTCTATACTCAATAGCAGCACAAAGCACTATTATTGAGTATAGGTTAACTGTCTCGTGTATTAATCAATGATTTAACTTGCACTTCCTGTTTCCCAGAACAATAGGCTTGAATCTACCTTATAAAAGAGGAAACTGCTGTATTCAATTATTCATTATTCACTAAAAATGCTACCGCTTCCACATGAGCCGTTTGCGGGAAAAAATCAACCGGTTGTACTCGTGTCAGGCGATAGCTTCCAGACTCACAAAGAATTTGAAGATCTCGCGCTAAAGTTGCTGGTTTGCAACTCACATAAACCAGACGAGCCGGACGGAGGTTTAATAAGGTTTGCAACACTTCAGGTTTGCAGCCTTGACGGGGCGGATCGAGTAAGACAATATCGGGTTTATGGTCTAATTGGGGTAAAATATCCTCGACTTTGCCCACCTGAAACGCTACATTCTCAATCTGATTTAACTGAGCATTTTCCCTGGCTCGTTGAATCGCTTCGGGTTGGACTTCTAGACCTAAAACCTGTTGCACTTGACGAGCAATAGGTAAGGTTAGTGTGCCAATGCCACAATAGGCATCAACGACTTGTTCTGTACCTTGCAAATTCAAATGCTCGAGAATCATCTCTAGCAAGGCTTCAGCAGCTTCTGTATTGACCTGAAAAAAGGTATCTGCCCCCAAATGGAAGGTTAAACCAGCAAATTGCTCGCGCACATAGGGTTGTCCGGCAATAGAGAAGGTTTGGTCTCCAAAAATGCGATTGGTTTTATGAGGATTCACATTTAGACAAACCCCAACCACCCCAGGAAATTGAGTTAACCAGTTCTGGCTATGAATCGCTAAACCGGGTAACCGGCGTTTTGTGGCTACTAGAGTAATTAGAATTTCTCCCGTACGTTGACCGATGCGAAGACATAAATGGCGCAGGAGTCCTTGGTGATTCTCCTCATCATAGGCTGACCAGTGAGCTAGATCGAAGTTTTCTTTGAGCGTTGCCAATAGGGGATTCAAACGCTCATCCTGTACGGGACATTGATTAAGGTTAATGAGTTTATGGGTTCCTTGTTGGTAATATCCGGCTTTGAAGATGCCGATGTCCGAGAGTTCGAGAGGATAGGAGACTTTATTACGATAGCCAAAGGATTGAGGAGAGCCGATAATGGGGGTAACGGGAGGATCGGCAAATTTGCCAATCCGGGTTAAAGCTTCTCTGACTAGGGTTTGTTTGGCTTGTTGTTGAAAGTCGTAGCGAATATGTTGCCATTGACATCCTCCGCATTTATCCGCAACGATACAAGCGGGACGAAGGCCATGGGGTGAAGGTTCAAGGAGTTCTTCGATCGCTCCTTTGGCAAATTGAGGTTTAACATAGAGTAACCGAACATTCAGGCGATCGCCTGGAACCGTATTTGGCACAAACACCACCCGGTTGTCTACCCGTCCCACTCCATCGCCTGTATCGCTCAAGGAAGCAATCTCTATTTCTACGACTTGGCCTTGTTTCCAGTTAAATTCTGTTTTCATCTTGTTAGGGGTCTCTTCCCTTGTGTCCCACCCAATAGTTAAACTAACAGGATATTGATATTCCGTTTACGATAGGGACTCAAACATAATCATGAGCGTCGTTACTCAAATCATTCTCAATGCAGACGAAGAACTGCGCTATCCCAGCGCAGGCGAACTGCAAAATATTCAAGCCTTCTTAACTACCGGAGAAACACGCACTCGGATTGCGTCTACTCTCACGGAAAACGAAAAGAAGATCGTAGATAAAGCCACTCAAGAGTTATGGCGCAGACGACCCGATTTCATCGCTCCTGGTGGAAATGCTGCGGGTCAACGGGAACGAAGCCAGTGTATCCGTGATTATGGCTGGTATTTGCGTCTAGTGACCTATGGAGTTCTTGATGGTAGCACCGAGACCATTGACCAGATTGGTGTGTTAGGGGCGCGGGAAATGTATAATTCTCTCGGCGTACCGTTGGCAGGTATGGCAGAAGCCATGCGCTGTTTGAAGGAAGCGTCTTTAGCTCTGTTGAGTATAGATGAAGCTCAGGAAACCGCTCCTTATTTTGATTTTCTGATTCAAGCCATGTCTTAATCGGATTAGCTCAATCGCTCAACCCCTGTTTTCTCCCAGGAGAAGGCAGGGGTGAGTTTTAAAGAAAACCTTTAATGGGCCAACCCGGTTTCTTCTGTCAAAACTTGACAGCCTTCTAACCCTAAACCCGGTTGTTTGCGATAAGCGTCTAATGGTTCCAGGACGGTGACCTTAAAATTAGTCCCGACTTTATACAGATAATCCACATCTGGATCGTACTTTAAACCCACTCGCAAATTAGAAAAATCATCTTCACACAATTCAAAACCAAAGCGAACAATAATTTGGGCGACGAGGCATTCAGGAGTATGAACTGTTTCCCCCATGGTAGCGCGCTCTTGCCCAAAGGTATCTAAAAATCGTTGCAATTTGGGTAAAACTTTCTTCGGATTGCCGTTGCGACTAGCGTAGACAATTACCGGGTTACCTTCAACAATGAAGTGACAGGAGACAGCCATAGATTTACAGTGATCTAGTGTTTAAGTCCGATCCGATCATATGCTGGTCTGGGTCATTTTGCTTGACCCAATTCTGAACGGCTACTTGAACATCCTTGATTGCCACTACACAAATATAGGGTTTCTCGCTGACCAAACCACTGATAACGATGGTCGCGTATTTGTTCGTAAAGGAGATCTCCCATTACCTTAACCCCTGGTATCCCCCGATAAACTCCGATCAGCGCCTCACCTCCAGGAAGTAAACGGCTAATTTCTTCGGCAGCTTCGCTCCCTTGCCATCGACGCTCGGGATTTTCTGTATCAATTAAAATCATTCCTAATTCACAGTCTTGGGAACTAATACCCCATTTGACTAAGGCTTCTTCATCTTGCATCGGGCTATAGGTCAATCGTTGTCCTTGGTCAAACTGCGCCAGCACTTGAACTAGGGATGAGCATAAATTACAGTTGCCATCGTAAATAACTTGATATTGCATAATCGCTTTTTCGGTGACTATCCGGGTTATCTGACTTCAAGATGGGTGGCTCAAGCTTAAGCCAATAGATGATGAACCCAAACTAGAACCCTTACTCAACTTTACCGTAGAAGAAAGTGACGCGGAGATCGCTCTATTGGGTTGTGATTGTATTAAATTGATAAATTCCCTGTGCTAAATGAGAGGTCACTCTATTAGCATAAAAGTGTTTTTTGTGACTCAAAACCCCGATTAAACCCTGTAACCAGCTCCTGGATTAATCCTGCATCCTCAAAAGCCAACCTCAATCCAAACGATTTCCTAACCCGGAGGTGGCAAGTTGTAAAAGAGTAGAACAGGGGTTAGGAAATTCTAGATCGAGTTAGAGCGTCTGGCCCTAATCTTCTAACTATCGGGGTTAGAAGGCGGAAGACAAATCAAATTATCATCCAACGTAATAATCAGACCTTTCGAGCGCAACTTACCCATTAAGCGAGTAACGGTTACCCTTGTAGAACCAATGGCACTACCAATTTGGGCATGAGTGAGCGTCCAAGGCAAATAATATCCCTGTTCGCAAACTTCACCATACTCCTCAATTAATAAGGTCAAAAAGCCCAACAGCCGATCAATTGTGCGACGTTGACCCATGGTTCCCAGCCACAACAGTTTACGCTGATTTTGATCGCGGAACGCTTCCATCACTTCACGACGGAAATAGGGCCAATTATCCAAATCATGCCAATACATCCACAAAACCGTGGTTTTATCCACATGGGCATAACTGGAAATTGTAAAGGGAGATTGGGAGACAATTTCAAACGGTTGACCTGCTCCCACGAACCCTAAAAAGGATTCATCTGGACTGAGATTATCGGGATCGTTATTGGCACTCAACCGAGCGACTAAACTGGGTGTTTTAGTGGATGCACTAATCTGGGCACTGACCAGGCGAACAGAACCGCGCTGTACCAGATAGAGCAAACCGGGACGGACAGGAATTTTATCATCCTTGTTAAAGGTGCGGGTGCGATAGTGATCTTGCGCCCAATCAATAATTCGCTGCCAGATAAGAAATGGACGAGAGGTTGAAGATTCGGATTCTGGAGACACTGAAAACATAGGTTAGAAATTGTGAAAGAATAACAAAGACAACCAGTGAATTGTTGCTAGATTCCAGGATACCCTGTTTCTAGTAAAAATGGTCACGCTTTAGCCAGAGGCTATGGTTTCTGTTATTGGCTATCTAGTGTATCATAAAGGTAGCAAAAACTACTTTTTTATGATCAAAACCTTATCGATGTAAGAAAAATGTATGGTAATGATTGATAATTGGCCATCAAGCCACTGGGTAATGGTAGGATTACTGATCGGATTTGCGATCGCCCATAGCGGACTCGCCAGCCTTAGACCTTGGGGAGAACAGAAAATTGGTGCAAGGCTGTACCGGGTAGGCTTTGCCCTAGTGAGCATCCCCTTCGCAGTGGTGTTGATTATTTACTTTTTCAATCATCGCTATGATGGAATACAACTGTGGCAAGTGCAGGGCGTGCCAGGAGTGAGATCGCTCGTTTGGACGTTGTCAGCCATTTCTTTTCTATTTTTATATCCAGCCACATTTAATTTACTGGAAATTGCGGCGATCGCCAAACCGGAAGTTCATCTCTACGAAACCGGAATTATCCGCATCACCCGACATCCCCAAATGGTTGGTCAAGTAATTTGGTGTATTGCCCATACCCTCTGGTTAGGCACAAGCTTTACCCTCATCACCTCCCTAGGTTTAATTCTCCATCATCTCTTTGCTGTCTGGAATGGGGATCGCCGTCTGTACAACCGCTATGGGAAAGCCTTCCTAGAAGCCAAAGAGCGTACTTCTGTGATGCCATTTGTGGCGATTATCCAAGGTCGTCAAACCTTAGAACTCCAAGAATTTCTCCGTCCTTCCTACTTCGGCGTACTGCTCTTTATTGGCCTCCTCTGGTGGGCCCATCCTTGGCTCATGCAAGCCACCCTTAAGGTTCCCATTTGATCGGGGGATCGGGGGGATTTGCCTCTTGCCTATTCCCCATTCCCTATTCCCCATTCCCTATTCCCCATTCCCTATTCCCCATTCCCCAAACTGTCTTGCTCAATCCAACCCAAATCGGTGTAGCATGATCCCAAGAGCAAGTATAAGAAATCCAGATACTAAGAACGGCATAATTATGGTGGTACAAATCAGTGAACGCGCCTTTAGTCACGAAGTCCTCGATGCTCAAACCCCGGTATTAGTCAACTTTTGGGCCCCCTGGTGTGGAATTTGCCGACTGCTAAACCCAGTTTTAAATCGATTCCAAACCGAATGGGGACAAACCATTAAAGTGGTTTCCATTAATGCCGATCAAAGCCTTAAACTCGCCAATGCCTACCGACTGCGAACATTACCTACGGTAATTTTGTTCAATCAGGGTCGAGTGCAAAACCGTATTGAAGGCTTCCATAGTGCAGAAGACTTATACCGACAACTGGAAGTCAGCTTATCTGGAACCAGAGTGGCTGATGCCATTGATCTTGAAACCAGTCGCTAGCTCCTTTTCTGGAGTAGAGATCGAGTGGATTCGTTTTAAAATGAGATATTACTGTAGGGGCAAACAACTGTTTGCCCCTACATTCCGTGTTTTTACCCTTTTGTAAATAAACGAGCGCTATACTGGAAGGTTACAAGTATTAAGCAACGAAAAACCCATTTATGACTGAGTATTACCGGATTACGTTACTTCCAGGGGATGGCATTGGCAGCGAAATTATCGCTGTGATGGTGGATGTCTTAAAGACGATCGCCCCTAAGTTTGATTTAGAGTTTAACTTTCAAGAAGCACTCATCGGTGGTGCGGCGATTGATGCTACGGGTAGTCCCCTTCCAGAAGAAACGCTCAACACTTGTCGTCAAAGTGATGCCGTGTTGCTGGCAGCTATTGGAGGATATAAATGGGATAATTTGCCCCGTTCTCAACGACCGGAAACCGGGCTATTGGCTCTGCGATCGGGTTTAGGGTTGTTTGCGAATCTGCGGCCGGCAACTATTCTACCCCAACTGATTGATGCTTCCACCCTGAAACGAGAAGTTGTGGAAGGGGTCGATATTATGGTGGTGCGTGAATTAACCGGTGGAGTCTATTTTGGCGAACCCAAAGGCCTTTTTGAGACTGAAACGGGACAAAAACGGGGCGTAAATACCATGGCCTATACTGAAGGGGAAATCGATCGCATTGCGAAAGTGGCATTTGAAATTGCCCAAAAACGGAAGAGTCAACTCTGTTCTGTCGATAAAGCCAATGTCCTAGAAGTGTCCCAACTCTGGCGAGATCGCGTGACCGCTATGGCTTCTGACTATCCCGATGTCCAACTCTCTCACCTTTATGTAGATAACGCAGCGATGCAACTGGTGAGAGCGCCGAAACAATTTGATACTATCGTTACGGGTAATTTATTTGGGGATATTCTCTCCGATGCCGCTGCCATGTTAACCGGTAGTATTGGCATGTTACCCTCAGCCAGTTTAGGCGCATCGGGTCCTGGAGTATTTGAACCCGTTCATGGATCGGCTCCCGATATTGCTGGACAAGATAAGGCTAATCCCCTAGCTCAAGTGCTGAGTGGAGCGATGATGTTACGCTATGCGTTTAACCAACCCCAAGCAGCAGAGGCGATCGAAGACGCGGTACAAACCGTTCTCAATCAAGGCTATCGTACGGGCGACATCATGTCTGAAGGACAAAAATTAGTTGGATGTCGGGAAATGGGAGAAGCCTTGCTCAGAGCGCTATCCTGAGATGGGATGGGGGGAATGGAGGCATAAAAACCCAACAAGAAAACAATTCTGTTTCTCCCTATCTTCCCTATCCACACACTAGATTTCCCCCGACCTGTGTTACTCAATCCAATAAGTTTAGATAAGTAAAAACTCACTATTTCCTTGACACTCCTTTAGGTTTTAAGTGAGCCTTGCAAGTAAGACGAATATGCATAACTATCCATAATTTCTCTGTTAATAGTAAGTTATGTTTTTCTCAAGAACTTCCCCGCCTGCATGTTGAAAGAACAACTCGCAATCTTTTGGATATAACTCAAAAATATGAGTTGTTTCTGCATTACTTATCGTCACGATCTCCATGAAACCACTGCCGATCGCATTTTCCTCATTGACATAACTGCCATTGGTAGATAGGTTCGTGTGAATGGTGAAGTCATTCTCGCTCCCCTGGTAGACATTTTGCCCCGGTTTTGAATCAAGGCTATGGAGATGAGGGGTGAGTCCCATAGCGATCCTCAGCGTAAAGATATGTTAGCGTTGACAGGAGGCAAAGTTTTTGTCGATTCAGGATCTGAACTTAGGAGTTTTGCCAAAAACTCGATTTTTCTTCCAAAAATCCTGTGTTTTATTCAAAACTAAAAAGTTAGGATGAACATCGATTTACAAGAGTTTTTTGATGCTTGCGATCCCAGTAAAACGTTGATGATGGGCAGGATCAGCGATCGCCGCTACTATATCGATTTTAGTTCAGTGCGCGGAGGGAAAATTATTGAAGCTCTCAAACGAACCATTATTCGCCTGTCTCCCAATAAACCCACTTGTCAGCTTTTTACGGGTCATATTGGCTGTGGTAAATCAACAGAATTATCCCGCCTACAATCGGAACTTGAAGGCGACGGATTTTATGTCATTTACTTTGAATCCACCCAAGATTTAGACGAAAATGATGTCGATATTACCGATATTCTCTTGGCGATTGCTCGTCAGGTGAGTGAAACTTTAGAACAGCAAAAAATTGAACTGCAACCCAAAGGATTTAAGTCCTTTCTCAATGAAATCTGGGATTTTTTACAAACCCCTGTCATTGTTTCTGGAGAAGCAGAAGTTCTAGGTGCAGGAGTCAAAGCCAGTACAGAAGGGGAATTTGAGGTTTCGTTGCCGGTGGGGATTGGTAAAATTACCGCTAGAGCCATGGATAGTCCCAAGTTACGATCGCAACTGAGACAGTATCTAGAACCGCAAACTAACCGCATCTTACAATTCATCAATGATGAAGTCCTGAGTGTGGCGATCTCCCAACTCAAACACCGGGGATATAAAGGTCTGGTCGTCATTATTGACAATCTTGACCGGGTGGAAAACCGGGAAATTTCCACGTCCGGCCGACTGCTCCCTGAATACCTGTTTGTCGATCGCGGCGAACAACTGCGAAAACTCAACTGCCATTTAGTCTACACCCTCCCCCTTTCCCTCGTCTTCTCCAATGACTGTGAAACCCTAAAAAACCGCCTGGGGGGAGGACTCGATCCCAAAGTCTTACCCATGGTTCCCGTCTGTAACCGAGATGGAACTGTATGCACCAGTGGTATGGAATTACTGCGGCAAATGGTACTTGCTAGAGCTTTTCCCGATGTTTTCCCTCAACATCGCCTAGAACTCGTCACCCAAATCTTTGAAGAACCGGCAAGCCTTGATCGCCTCTGTTGGGTAAGTGGAGGTCATGCGAGGAACTTATTGGGGATTTTGTATCGCTGTATCCAAGAAGAAGACCCTCCGATTAGTAGTATAGTTCTCGAACGGGCCATTCGCGAAGCCCGCGATCGCCTACTTTTAGCCGTTGATGACCATGAATGGGAGTTACTCTTTCAAGTGGTTCAAGAACAAAATCTCAAAGGAGAACGGGAATATCAAACCCTCCTGCGCAGTTTATTTGTATTTGAATATCAAGATCATCGCGGTCGCTGGTTTGGACTCAATCCCCTCTTAGCAGAAACCCAACGCTTTAAGCAATGGCAAGCTCAAGAAGCCAGCAGAATTTAAGACAAAGACAACGGGTTAAGAGGTAAGGGGAAGATATCCGTCGTAGGACGATGAAAGAAAAATGGTATCAGACTTAGATTGAAAACAGCAGTTAATGCAGGATACACCAGAACTAGAAAATGAGCGATCGCTCAAAACCCTAGCTCGTACCTTAAAATTACGGCGCGGCAAATTTACTCTGATCCAAGCTTCCTGTAATTCCGTCAGCTTACGCACCCAACTCTTACATCGGCTCACCCAAGAATATCAGGTTAACACTCTTAGTATTACCCTCCCCCAACATGCCACCGGGTTTCATACCGCTGTTCTGAAAGCCATTGAAGGACAATCTCCCGATGCCTTAATGATTTTAGGTCTAGAATCAGTCAGCTCAATTTCTGAGCTGCTGATTTCGGCCAATCAAAAACGGGATCAAATTCGCCAAAGCTTTGTCTTTCCCATTGTCCTCTGGGTAACCGATGGTATTTTACGTCATCTAGGCAGATTAGCCTCAGATATCAACAGTTGGAATCCGCCACCCATTCGCTTCACAATTTCTGAAGCAGATATCCTCAAGTTTTTATCTGAAGAATCCCATACTTTATTTGAGTCATTACATTATCCAGCTTCCTATTGCTGTTCTTCCTTACATCAACTGGATTTAGACTTGCTCAGTAAAGATATTCAACGCATTTATCCTACACTAACTCTGGAATTGCAAGCAAAATTTGAGTTTATGCTTGCTCAACTTCAGTGCTCTAAATCTCAATTCGATCAGGCTATTGATAGCCTATGCCAAAGTCTCAAGTCTTGGCATCAATTATCGAATATTAGAGCAAAAGGGTTTGTCGTATTTCATTTGGGATTAGTGTATTTAGAAAAATCTAAAGTCAAAAGTCCGAAGGAGAAAGTGTGTGATTATAAATTATCCCAAGAATATTTTTGCCAAGCGTTGGACTGTTTCAAGACAGTGAATCAGCCAGACTTAATGGGAGTAGTTCTGAGCTACTTACAAACCATTTTACAGAGTTTAGAAAACTGGGAAAATCTCAAATCTATTACTGAACAAGCTCTGAGCATTCATCAATTGTATGGATCGAGCTTACAACTTGCTCAAGATTATGGCTATTTAGCACAAGTGGCCGTAGAGAATCACTGTTGGCAGGAAGCAAAACTTCTTGCGCAACAAGCGATTCAGACATTAGAATCCAATCCTAATCTAGGAGATACTCTCAAAAATGAGCTGTCTAGATTTTATTTTTTAAGGGCAAAAGCACAAATTCAGTTGGGAGAATTTCAAGGGGCGATCGCTCGTCTCGAAGTCGCGAAAAAAAAATGCATTCCCAAATTATCTACCCAGCTTTACAGTGAGATTTTGGAGGAATCTATAAAGCTCTATTGGCAGGACAAAAAATACTTAAAATCCTTTAGTTTTAAGCTAGAAAAACGCTCAATTGAAGCCCAATATGGTTTGCGATCTTTTATGGGAGTGGGTAGATTTCCTAAGCCGAAAAGAATTACCCATTTAGATATTACCTCACACAATACCAAAACAACACGCGAAATTGTAGCGGCTTCTGGAAGACAAGAAGATATTGATAACTTGTTGACCCGGATGGAACGACGAGACCGTAAACTCACGGTAATTTATGGCCCCTCTGGAGTTGGCAAAAGTTCCTTACTACAAGCGGGTTTGGTGACGGCCCTCAAACTCAGTTCTTTTGAAGGGAATAATTACTTCCCGATTTTTATTCAAGTTTATCATCATTGGCAAGAAGATTGTAGTCTTCAAATTAGAGCGATTAGCCCTACTTCTAGCGCTATTTTACAGCGAGTTGAGGAAATGACTCAACACCATCAAATTCCAGTTTTATTGTTCGATCAATTGGAGGAATTTTTTCTCCATTATTCCGACTGCAATGAAAGGCAAGAATTTTATGATTTCATCCAAGCTTGCCTGAAGATTGCCTATGTAAAAATTGTACTTTCTATTCGAGAAGATTATATCTATTATCTCTTGGAATTAACTCGATATACTGACTTGGGGGAATTAGATAAAAATTATGAAGATATTTTATATTACTTGGGTAATTTTTCACCTTTAGAAGCAAAGACGATTATTGAATATCTTACCCATCGCTCTTCCACTCCCTTAGAGCCATCCTTAATCGATCGCCTGGTTGAAGACTTAACCACAGAACAAGAAGAAATTCGCCCGATTGAACTGCAACTGATTGGCGCTCAACTGGAAAATCAAAGCATTACCACTTTGCGTGATTATCAAAGGCTCGGCAGTCATCCCAAAGAAGTATTAATCGATGTCTACTTAGATGAAGTGGTGCGCGATTGCGGCCCGGAACAAGAGGAAATCGCCGAATTAGTGTTATACCTGTTAACAGATGATGACAATACCCGTCCCCTAAAAACCAAAGCCAGCTTAGAAAAAGCCTTAGAGCAAAAAGGCGATCGCCTCAACTTAGTCTTAGAAATCTTTGTCAAATCTGGTTTAGTCCTCCATCTATCTGGAGAACTCGACGATCATTATCAATTAGTTCACGATTATTTAGTCCCCTTTATTCGCCATAAAAAAGGAGCGCAACTGCTGGCTGATCTAGAACGGGAGAGACAACAACGGCAAAAAAGCGATCGCCGCTTCCTCGTTGGAATGCGAGCCGCGACCATTATTTCCCTGATTCTCACCGGACTCGCCATACTCTTTGCTGGAACTGCCCATTATCAACAACAAGAAGCCTTCAAACAACGTCAGATTGCCGAAAATAACGCCATCTCTGCCCTAGAACAAAGTATCATCGCCCAATCCACCACTGCCAGAACCTTAATGCGATCGACTTCTGGACAACAACTCGAAGCCCTCATCACTGCCCTAGAAGCAGCCGCCCAACTGGGCCAACATCCCCGCTTAAAATCAGCCAACATTACTCATCACGTCATCAATAGTCTCGCCAACGCTATCTACAACCTCAAAGAATTCAATCGCTTAGAAACCCAAAGCATTATTTATCATGTCAACTTTAGTCCTAATGGCCAATTTATTGCCACTGCTCAAAATAATGGTGCAGTCAAAATTTGGCAGCAAGATGGGACTCTATTGACCACTCTAAAAGACCATCAAGATCGAGTTTATTGGGTCAGTTTTAGTCCCGATGGTCAATGGATGGCTTCTGCCAGCATTGATGGCACAATTAAACTTTGGGATCTGGCTAACTTTTCTGCAATTAAAACTTTCCACGGACACCAAGACCGCATATATAACGTAACCTTTAGTCTGAATAGTGAATTGATAGCCTCTAGTAGTCGAGATGGAACCGTTAAACTTTGGAATTTAGAGGGTAAAACTCTCCTCACCTATCGTCGTCATCAAGATTCTGTAGAATCGATTAGCTTTAGTCCAGATGGAGAATTACTCGCCTCTGCCAGCAACGATCATACAGTAAACATTTGGACAATAACGGGAAAACACCGCCTTACTTATCGAGGTCATCAAAGTGCCGTCACGTTCGTGCAGTTTAGTCCGGATGGCAAATTTCTCGCTTCTGCTGATGAAAAGGGATTGATTAAACTCTGGACTTTGCAGGGTCAAGAGATCGCCACTCTTAAAGGCCATCGGGATACAGTTTTAGGATTAAGTTTTAGTCCGGATGGTCAAATTTTGGCTTCTGGAAGTCGAGATAAAAGCATCATTATATGGAATATGAAAGGAGAAGTGATTTCTACTATTTCCGGTCATAATGATTGGGTCAATAGTGTCATATTTAGCCCTGACGGCCAAACCCTCGCCTCAGCGAGTGCCGATGGTATGGTGAAGTTATGGAAACTTCAGGGGAGTGACTTAAGAATTTTTAAGGGTCATCAAGATAAAGTCTATACCGCTCAATTTACTCCCGATCGCCAGTCCATCATCTCCAGTAGTGCTGATGGCAGTATCCGGTTATGGAGTGTCCAAGAAGGAAAGGAATTAGCCACCTTAGTGCAAGAGCAAGAAAGAATCTATGGACTCGATGTTAGTTCAGATGGGCAGAGGATCGTTTATGGCAGTCGAGATGGAACCATAACATGGCGATCGCTCCACGATGGTACGACTCGTGCCTTCAGAGGTCATCAGGATATAGTACTTGATGTCGATTCTAGTCCAGATGGTCAAACTATTGCCTCTGCCAGCTTAGATCGAACCGTAAAATTATGGGATCTAAATGGGAATAATCTTGCCATATTGTCGGGTCATAGTGATGGCGTTCAAGCGGTTCATTTTAGTCCAAATGGGCAATTGATTGCTTCTGCCGGAAATGAAAATCTGATTAAAATTTGGACATTAGATGGCTCGGATTTGGCAACATTTAGAGGTCATAAAAGTACAATTTTCAGTGTCAGATTTAGTCCCGATGGCAATCTACTAGCCTCCGGAAGTCGAGATAAAACGGTGAAACTCTGGAAATTAGATGGGACATTAGTCAATACATTTGAAAATCATACCGCGCCAGTGATTAGTGTTAGCTTCAGTCCAGATGGTCAAATGATTGCTTCTGCCAGTGATGATAAAACCGTCAAAATTTCCCGACTTAATGGAGAAGAAATCATGACATTAGAAGGCCATACGGATTGGCTCAATGAAGTTAGCTTTAGCCCTGATGGTCAATGGATTGCCTCTGCAAGTCATGATGGTACAGTTAGACTTTGGCGGTTTAATTATGATTTAGACTATTGGTTCGATCGCGGCTGTGCCTGGCTAAAAGATTATTTGCACCATCAGCCTTCCCGTTCTGCTGCTTTGTGTGCAAATCCCTGAGCCATGTAGTGAATAGGCGATCGCGATATTGTCCCCCATAAATTCTGATAGCCCGAACTGTCCTAGAATTACCTCATTCTCCGCGTTCCTGCGTCTCCCTATTCCCCATCTCAACCTGATAAAATAATCAACATTGACCCTTCCCAGTACCTGAAACCATGTTAGCCACTTCCTCAGCCTACAAAATTACTTGGGAAAAACTACCGGACGACTTCCAACTCCCTGACGATCCTGTGGATAATATTCATCAACCCGCCCTAGCTGCTGCACTAACTGAGAGTTTAGACCAAGCTGGGAAATTACCCGAAAGTGCCCTAACGCCAACCAACTATGGCATCTGTGCCACTGTCAATGGCAAAATGGTGGTTAAAGCTCCTGATTGGGCTTATATTCCCCAAATCCGAGTGGAGCGTCCAGAGGTAATCCGCAGTTATACCCCAAACTTACAAGGCGATCGACCGGTCATTGTCCTAGAATTTTTATCGGATACGGATGGAGGGGAATATTCGATAAAAGCGACCTATCCTCCAGGCAAATATTTCTATTATGAGCAAATCCTACAAGTGCCCAATTACGGGATTTTTGACCCAAAAACGGGAGAATTAGAACTCTATCGTTTAGGTAACCACCAACGCTACAATCTGAAGTCTCCGAATCCAGAAGGGCGATTTTGGATACCCGAAATGGGTTTATATTTAGGAGTGTGGCAAGGTTGTCGAGAAAACCTAGAGAGCTATTGGCTACGCTGGTGGGATGAACAGGACAATCTATTGCTGTGGGGGACAGAAAAAGTGGAGCAAGAACGGCAACGGGCTGATGCTGAACGACAACGAGCCGAATCAGAGCGTCAACGGGCTGATGCTGAACGATCGCGAGCCGATCGCCTAGCCGCCCAATTACGAGCTGCTGGTATTGAAATTAACGAATAATTAATCGTATTAATAATCCCGTGAAATTTGCTTTATCTTCTATCCTCGTTCTGAGTACCATAACGATCGCCGCTCCTCCGGTCGCTGATGCAGGTATCTTTATTGCCTATCCTCGCGATCGCCACGAGACCACGGCCGATCGCATCTTCCTCATTGGTACAGCTCCCGTTGGAGGAGAGGTTAAGGTGAATGGTCAAGTCATTTCTCGTTCTCCTCAAGGGCATTTTGCCCCTAGTTTTTCCTTGGAAATGGGAGAGAATACCTTTACCCTGCGCCATGGGAATCAGGAAAAGCAGATCTCTGTGTTCCGCAAATCTGCCCTTCCTCCTGCTCCCGTGGGTTTGAATTTTGCCCAGGGATCGCTAACACCGGGAGTCAATATCGCTAAACCTCCTGGAGAACAAGTTTGTTTTTCCGCTGTTGCTCCCACCCCAGCTACCGTTACGGTTACCCTCGGCCAACAAACCCGACCCTTAACCCCCCTCTCTACCCTGCCCCAACTGCCGCCGAATTCAGCAGTTCTCACTGGAGAAAACCAACCGACAACCGTTGCAAGTACCACCTATAAAGGCTGTGCGACGCTTCCCCTCACCTCAGAAGCGCAAATTTTAGGTCAACCCCAATTTACCCTCACGCTCAACGGCCAAACCTTAACCCAAGCAGCTCCGGGAACCGTATCTATTCTTTCTCCTAAGCAATTTGAAATTGCCGAAGTGACTGCTGAAAATGGAGTCGCTCGTACGGGTCCAAGTACCAACTATTCCCGGTTAACGCCCCTTCCGCAAGGAACCCGCGCCAAAATTACCGCCCAAGAAGGGGAATGGCTCAGATTAGACTACGGTGCATGGATCAAACGAGAAGAAACACGAGTCTTTTCTAGTGCAGCTCCTCCTGTTTCCCTCATTCGCAGTATTCAGGGTCGTCAAACCTCTGGATGGACGGAAATTGTATTTCCCCTGCAAGTCCCAGTTCCCGTTAGTATTCAGCAGCGCCAAAATAGTTTAACCCTGAGTTTGCACAATACTACCGCTCAAACCGATACTATTTATCTCAATGATGGCCCTTTAATTGAGCGCCTCGATTGGGAGCAGGTTTCACCGACACGCATTGACTATACATTTGCCCTCAAAACCGAGCAACAATGGGGCTACAAGCTGCGCTATGAAGGTACGACCCTAATTTTATCCTTGCGTCATCCTCCCCAGCCTTCTCGCTCATCCTCTCAACCCTTAAAGGGCATGAGGATTTTACTCGATCCCGGCCATGGGAGCGAGAATGACTTGGGTGCAAGGGGGCCAAACGGGTATCCAGAAAAAGATGTGAATTTGGTGGTCTCTAAGCTACTGCGGGACGCTCTGCAAAAACGAGGGGCAACGGTGTTGATGACCCGCGAAGGGGATGATGACCTCTGGCCCCACGACCGGGTGGAGATCATTGAAGCGCAGGAGCCAGATCTGGCCTTGAGCATCCATTACAATGCCCTTCCCGATGCCGGAGATGCAGAGAATACGGCTGGAATCGGCACATTTTGGTATCATCCCCAGAGCCATGGTTTAGCGGTGTTTTTACATCAATATTTGGTGGATGAACTCCAGCGGCCGTCCTATGGGGTGTTTTGGAACAATTTGGCTCTGACTCGTCCGGCGATCGCCCCTTCCGTTCTGTTAGAGTTGGGCTTTATGATTAACCCCCGAGAATTTGAGTGGATCGTCGATCCTCAGTCCCAACAAGAATTAGCAGACACTCTCGCTGATGGTATTGCACTTTGGGTTACTCAAACCGACAAGCCCTAGGGAGATCGGCAGACAGAGGGAAAATTCCGATAGCAATATTTCTTTAAGAAATGTGTCACAGGGGACACAAACCTGATACATTGACCGAGTATCGGTAAATGATTTTGAATTGAGTGACGTTATGAAAGTCCTGGTTATTGGTGGTGACGGCTATTGTGGGTGGGCTACCGCACTTTATCTGTCTGACCATGGTTATGAAGTAGGGATTCTGGATAATCTCGTGCGTCGTCATTGGGATCAACAGCTTTGTGTTGAGACCCTGACACCGATCGCACCGATTCAGCAACGGTTACGCAAATGGCATGAATTAACCGGCAAAACCATCGATCTGTTTATTGGCGATATCAACAATTATGATTTCCTGATTCGCTCTTTGCGTCAATTTCAACCCGAGGCGATTGTCCATTTTGGGGAACAGCGGTCGGCTCCATTTTCGATGATTGACCGCGAACATGCGGTCATGACTCAGACGAATAATGTAGTTGGAAACTTGAATCTTTTATTTGCAATGAAAGAGGAGTTTCCTGACACCCACTTGGTGAAATTGGGAACGATGGGTGAATATGGAACGCCCAATATCGATATTGAAGAAGGTTATATCGAGATTAACCATAATGGACGAAAAGATACTCTTCCCTATCCGAAGCAACCGGGAAGTTTCTATCATCTCTCGAAAGTTCATGATAGCCACAATATCCATTTTGCCTGCAAGATTTGGGGTTTGCGAGCCACAGACTTGAACCAAGGGGTGGTTTATGGGGTGCATACGGAGCAAACCAAACGGGACGAGTTGCTGATCAACCGTCTCGATTATGATGGTGTATTCGGAACCGCGCTCAACCGCTTCTGTATTCAAGCGGCGATCGGTCATCCCCTTACGGTTTATGGTAAAGGTGGACAAACGAGAGGCTTTTTAGATATCCGCGATACGGTTCGCTGTATTGAAATTGCGATAAATAATCCTGCCAATGCTGGTGAATTTAGAGTCTTTAACCAGTTCACTGAAATGTTTAGCATTAGTGATTTAGCAGTCATGGTTGCTAAAGCAGGTAAACACCTCGGATTATCGGTGGAAATTAACCACCTGGATAATCCCCGTGTAGAATTGGAAGAGCATTATTTTAATGCGAAAAACACCAAGCTTAAAGATCTAGGTTTAGAACCGCATAACTTAGAAGAGTCCCTGCTTGATTCTTTGATTAATGTGGCTCAAACATACAAAGGTCGAGTGGATGAGAGTCAAATTCTTCCTAAAGTCTCTTGGCGGCGGAATTAATTTGTTCAGCCCCCCGTTATTAGTCATATCATATCCGTCTAGTCAGTTAGGATAAGTCATTGCGAAGGTCGCGAAGAGGAATGAAGCAATCTTCCCAATTTTGGTAATCTTGGCGATTGCTTCCCTCCGATCGCAATGGCAATGGTTTAAGAGGGCATGATATCACCCATTACCCGATTGATGGTTTTTCGATATTGTTCTAGAACTGTGCTTTTTTATGAGAATTGCTCTATTTACAGAAACGTTTTTACCCAAAATTGATGGTATTGTTACTCGTCTAACCCAAACGGTCGATCATCTGCAACGGTTGGGCGATCGCGTATTGATCGTTTGTCCGGAGGGAGGACTGACGGAATATAAGGGTGCTAAAATCTATGGGGTATCAGGGATGCCGTTGCCTTGGTATCCAGAGTTGAAGATGGCATTTCCACGACCGGCAATTGGGGAGGCGATCGCCGATTTCGATCCCGACTTAATTCATGTGGCTAATCCTGCGATCCTGGGTTTAGCAGGACTCTATTATGGCAAGAAGTTTGATATTCCCCTGGTGGCTTCTTACCATACCCATCTGCCCCAATACTTGCAACACTATGGGTTAGGCATGTTAGAACCTCTGTTATGGGAGTTGCTTAAAGGGGCCCATAATCAAGCCGATCTCAACCTCTGTACTTCTAGTGTGATGGTACAGGAACTGATTAACCATGAGATTGAACGGGTGGATTTATGGCAGCGAGGTGTCGATACGGAACTGTTCCATCCCAGTTTAGCTTCTAGAGAAATGCGCGATCGCCTTTCCCAAGGGCATCCGGATAGTCCCCTCCTCCTCTACGTCGGACGATTAGGTGCAGAAAAAGAAATCGATCGCATTAAACCGGTCCTTGAAAGCATCCCTGGTGCAAGGTTAGCACTCGTTGGTGATGGCCCCAACCGAGCTATTTTAGAAGAACATTTTGCCGGTACGCCCACCCATTTTGTCGGTTATCTGCGCGGCCAAACTCTTGCTTCTGCCTTCGCTTCGGCTGATGCCTTTATCTTTCCCTCCAGCACCGAAACCCTCGGCTTGGTTCTCCTCGAAGCCATGGCTGCGGGTTGTCCCGTTGTCGCTGCCGGAACTGGCGGCATCACGGATATTGTGACCGATGGCGTAAACGGCTACCTCTTCGATCCCACCGATCCCCAAGGTGCGATTTCCGCTACCCAGAAATTACTCGATAATCAAGCCGAGCGCGATACTCTGCGCCAAAATGCTCGTCAGGAAGCCGAGCGCTGGGGTTGGAGTTCTGCCACTCGCCAACTACACCGCTATTATCAAGCTGTAGTTAATTCCCGGCAACCGCTGGCAGCTTAGAGTTGACTCAAAAAGGTGGGTAGGAGAGGGTTTTATATAGCGCTGTGCGCTGGGGAATAGGGAATAGGGAATAGGGAATAGGAAATGGTAGCTAGGTTTCAGTCTTGAACCCTGTCCTCACTGACTCTTTCTCTGCTATAGAACCGATTTGGGATCTATCTTTCTTCTGTCATGTTGGGAGATCGCCCAACATGGCAAGAGTTCTAGAATTCAGTCAAGACAAGGGTTTTCCCAGGGTGACAAAAGAGAGATAAGGTTTACTTTTTTATGGATTCCCGTACCCGTGCCATTTGTTTCGGCGCGTTGATTTGTTCCCAAAGTTTAATAGCTCGGTTAAAGTCATCTTGGCTCTGGGCAAGTTCTCCGGTTTCTTGATAGGTTAATCCCAGTTGATAATACGCTTCAGCGAGGTCACATTTTGCCCCAAGTTTCTCTAAGATTGCGATCGCTTGAGTGTGATAGGAGAAGGCGGTTTCATAGTCGTTTTGGAGCTGAGAGAGTTCGCCAAGTCCAGTCAGTACTTTTCCTTTGATACCATTTCCCTATGAAGCTGCGCTTCATGAGAAAGGGTATAATAATGGGTAGGAAAAGAGCAAAGGAATAAGGAATATAGAGGTATTTATGGCAGGTCGGTTAAAAGTGAGTATCTCAGAAAGTGTGAGGGAACTTCAAAATCGCTTAAGCAAGTCAAAAACAGGGAGTGAAACCCGAGGGAAGTGTACAGTGGAAAAGGGACAACTTTTATCTGTATGGTGCGGTAGATATCACCAGTGGAGAAAGCTATTTTTATGAGTTTTCTCATCTAGAGGGTCAGTGTTTTCAATTATTGGTAAATCAGTACTCAACCCCATTGAGCGATTATGGGAAGAATTAAAAGCCAAGCTAAGATGGCAGAACTGTAAAGACCTGAAAAGGCTACAGCAAAGGCTTTCACAAGTCCTTGATTCCTTCGATAAGGTAACGATCTCCTCGATTACTGGATGGGGCTACTTGGTCGATGCCTTATTAAGCGCAACTTCATAGAGAAATGGTATTACACTATATCTGTCTCTTATTTGGAATCACTATAATCCCTGTATTCCTTGCTCTGTAATGTTTTGAGAGCTTCTTGCTGGGCAAGATGAACAACCTGTACCCAATGTTTTTTCAGGAATGCAGCTACTTTACAGAAAGAGTAACATTTAATTTGTCACTCTAAAAAAAATATTGACGAATAATCTGGAATTGTATAGACTGAAGATCAAATCCACTTAGGAAGAGGAAAGTATGGAAGAACATATGAGTAGAGAGGATATATACTCTCTGATCTATGGCCAAATGTCCCAGGAGGAAAAGCTGCGGCTAGAGGTAGTTCAGTCTTTGTCTGAGCCTTGCGATCGCAAGACATACAAGCAAAAGCTGGAGGAAGCTGCTCAGAAGCTCGGTAAATCCAAGCGAACTGTGCAGCGATTGATGAAGGACTGGAAAGAAAATGGAGTTTCAGCCCTCTTTCCCACCACTAGAGCTGATAAAACTAAGCATCGAATTTCTCAAGAGTGGCAAGAATTTATTCAGGATACTTACATGGAGGAACTGATCAAAGGCAGACGAATAAGTATAAAAGAGATTGCCTTAAAAGTACAAGAAAGGGCTACAAAGCTAGGAGAAGCCGATCATCCTAGCGAGAGAACTATTCGACGGGTACTTAAAAATATGTACGACGAACCAGAAGATATTTACGGTGAGGAAGGAAAAAGAGGGATTCACGAGGTTAATATACCGATTAAAGCAAATGCTAAAGTGTATATCTCTGCAGATTCTGCTGAAGAAAGTATAGCTCAAGCAATTAAGACTTGGGATTATCACAATATCCACAATTGTCAGATAGATGGATCTATTTTATCAAGAAAAATAGATCCGAACATTGATGATTTAGATACTTCAAGAGAACCTCCAGTAAGAAAATTAATCCCTAAACAAAGCTTGGTAAGACAAATGGAAAAATGCCATCAAGTTAGAGAGGAGAACGTGGAAGATTATCTCAGATACGAAGAGGCCTTAGTTTGGCTTAAAGATATTAATGCGTTTCCCTGGGTACGTTGCTTTGGCCCCGATCGAATACCAGGGCGAACAGGATTATCTCGTGAAATCTCTTGTGTTAATAGTGACGATGTGATTATTGTAGGCTATTCAGATCTAAAAGTTGGCGCTCCTTTGTGGGACTGGGAAGGGGAAGAATATTACTACAGGCGAGTCTTTCTTATTAATAAAGACGACTACAAAAATTATTCTCCTGGTCGTTATCCTACAGAAGCTAAACTCACTAAAAGCTTAAAGCCAGGATTTGCAGGAATTCATCCGAAACTTTACATATAGCGCTTTGCTTTGGTCTAGTTACACAACGATGAATTGAATTAATCCCTGAAAATAAGGGCATATAGGGGCGAATGGCCGTTCGCCCCTACAGATACTGTCACTCTACCAAAACATTACCGTCCTAACTTTTGTCGGATGCGAGCGATAAATGCTTCGGTTTCCGGTAATTTTAACGGGAGGCAGAGGAGGGCGAAAATTCCTAAACCGATGGAGCCGGAAATGGAGAGTTGCAGGAGATGGAAGAGGAAGCTGGGGGTTGTCCAGAGTTGTTCTAAGGTGTCGTTGATGAACCATGCTAGGGAGGAGGCGATCGCACTCACCACCGTCAAGCTCAGTATCGGAAACATCCACCCTTGCCAGCGTAAACCCTGAAGCTTGCGATCGAGCAAAATAATCATTGCCACCATGGAAAACAGGTTAACGCCAACTGTAGCTAACACCAGGCCCGGTGCGCCAAAGGACTGAATTAATACATAATCTAAAACCCCATTCAAGACGATACTGATCGTGCTAATCCGAAATGGAGTTTGACCATCTCCGAGGGCATAAAAGACACGCACCAAGACATCTCGGCCTAAGTAAACAAACATGCCGATGCCATAGGCTACGAGTAAACTTGAGACAAACTGGGAGGCTTGCGGGTTAAAGGCTCCGCGCTCGTACACCACCCGCACGATCGCATCACTCAGGGCAATCATCAACCCCCCTAACGGTAACATCGCCAGCGCCGTGAGAATCATCCCTTGGCGGATGCGCTGCTTCAGTTCCGGCCAATTTTCCGGTTCCGTAAGCCGAGAAAAAACGGGTAGCAGGGGAACCAGGAGCATATTCGAGAGAATACCCAAAGGTGTTTGCACCAATAATCCCGCATATCCTAACGCTGAGGCGGTTTGGGGGATGAACGAGGCAAAAAACAGGTCAGTGTAAACGTTAATTTGCATCATCCCCGAAGATAAGGTTGCCGGGCCGAGAACCCGCAACACTTGACCCACTCCCGGTTGACGAAACTGAAACCTGAGCCGCAGGGTTCCCAACCCCGATCGCCATTGCACCACCAGTTGCGCTAACCATTGGATCGCCGCACCTCCCAGGGTTCCCCAGGCTAGGAATTGACCGCCGATGCGAGCATATTCGGGGTTGATGATATCGGAGCCTAATTGCAGGAAGAGAGCGCCTAAACTGGCTAAAATGGTCAAACTGGAAAACAAGGGACTAATGGAGGGGAGGAAATACTGATCGCCCGCGTTCAATGTGCCAAATCCAATACCAATCCAACCCGCAAGGAGCGCCAGGGGAGCCATGATCCGCAGTTGTTCCACGGCGATCGCATGAATCTCCATTCCTTCCGGCGTTTGCAAGAGTCCTGGAGCTACCAAATTGATGAGTGGATCGGCTGCCACCATCAGAAATAGGGTCACGGGCAGTAAAATCAGACTAATTAATGTAGTAATCGTTTCCACCAAAGGCGCAGCCTCTTCCGGTTTGCGCTTGGCTAAAGCACTGACAATGGCACTGTGAAATGGGCCATTAATCCCCCCTAGGAGGATGAGCAGAAAACCGGGAACTACATAGGCATAAGTATAAGCATCTACCGCCGGCCCCACGCCAAAAGCCGCCGCGATCGCCTGTTGGCGAACTAAACCGGCTACTTTACTGACTAAGGTGGCGATCGCCACTAACCCCGCAATTCCCGCTAAAGAGCGAGATGATTTAGAAGATTCTGACACAATCTAATAATTAAACAATTAATAATTTTCATGTCGGCGACAGCCGAAACAATTGGGGTAATAGTGTATCACCGCGTCTCCACGTCTTCCCCATCCCCCCATTCCTCTATTCCCCGTCACCCTGCTCACTAAACCGGGCTAACAGCTCTTCGCGGGAATTTTGCATACTCACCGAAACCGCCTCTTCTGGAGACAATTCCAGCAAGCGATCTACAATTGCTGTTAACTCCTCATCTAAAGAACCAAACCGGTTCCTGAGCAACGTTTCCATCATTAAACGTTGGGTTTGCCGCAACTGCTCCAGTCCCTGTTGAATTCCTTGTTGAATTCCTTGCTCAATTCCTTGCTCAATTCCTCGTTCAAGTCCGAGTTGAATCGTATCTTCGCGCCATTTTATGTAAGCTGGTGATAATTCCATAATTAACTCCCGATCTTCTGGATTTAAGTCTATTCTAGTTTCTACATTAATCTGCCAAATCCCAATCAGTTCCAAAATATTGTGCTGTTGAGGATGATCTGGGGGCAATTCAACCACCTCTTGAATGGCTCTTTTCTGAGTTCCCCCTTTTCCCAACAGTCTCAACCATAGCGTTTCTGGGGTTTCTGGCAGTTGGTTAATGGCAATTATTCCCGTTTTGGTTAGCTCAGGAAGTAAATAAACTCCAGAACACCACTGTTCTAAGTTAGAGCGAGCGCCGCAGAATTCGATCGCTCGTTCAGAAAGGGTTGGCGTTAGTATCCAGAGTTGCGGTAATTCGCTTTCCTGAAGAGTTTGTTTTTGGCGTTTGGCTTGCCGTTGTAGTTCTCCATGGACATAGAACAGTTTGAGAATGCAATTGCGAATTTCTGGGTTAGTCGGACAATTGCGGAAGGGTTCCCACAAAGATGGGGTAGCAGCTAATTGCCTCAGCAAACCCAAAGCAGGTGGGTTGCTTGGCGGTTCGGGAGCAGGTTGAAAAAACAGGTCAATTTGTAAGGTTTCGCCGGGAATTTCTCGACTAATTTCTACGGTTCCCAGGGGTTCTAGGAGTTCTTTAAGGTATTGTTTGGCGAATTGATCGTGGGGTTGGCGCGTCATATCCAGTCTGATTAACGATTGTAGTTGCCAACTCTCGTAGGGTTAGCAGGAGGAGTGGGTTATTGATTCATCTCCGATAATAACCTTTAATTGGAATTCATTCGATTCCAGAGTGCCATAAATCGATCGTCAGTTTGAGTCTTTTTATCAATTTTGGTTCGAGTTAAATTAATATCATTTCCACAAACCCCTAATTTAGCACCCCGCAAGTCCGCATCCGTCAGATTTGGAGAACCTAAACTTCCAGAATTCATCTTAAAAATGCTCCGGTTAAATCCGCATCCGTCAAGTCTGACTGACTGAGATTAGTTTCACTTAAATTGGCTTGAATCAATTTTGCTCCCCGCAAGTCAAAACCGGATAAATTGATATTGTTTAATTGCAGTCTGCTCAAATCTTGTCCGGCTAAATCAGTTTTTGGATTGAAACCTGCTAATTTCAACTGTTCTAATAAACCGGGCGATCGCGCTTCTCGGACGGTTTGAATGATTTGTTCGATGGAAGCAGAAGTGCGATCGCCAAAATTGGCATCTCGCGTTTTTGCCGAACTCAAATTTGCCCCTTCCAACTGCGCCCTCAATAACTGCGCTCCCGTCAAATTCGCCTGGGTTAAATTGGTATTTCGTAAATCCGCACCATTCAAGTTGGCTTGTGTCAAATTTGCTTGTATCAAATGCGCCTGATTCAAGTTCGCATTCTCTAAATTAGCGCCTTCCAAATTGGCATGGTGTAACATCGCTCCCGCCAAATTAGTCGATTGTAAATTAACACCATGCCAATCCACCCCCACCAAATATGCACCTTCCAAATCTTGTCCCTGTAAGTCAACCCGACGGTTTTGATTGACAATTTCCCAAATCACCTGCCATTTTTCGTCCCACTGAGTCAAATCATCAATCTGACACTCTTTAAAATCGGCTCCCTGTAAATTAGCCCCTCGTAAATCAACGCCACTGAGATTGACACCTTGCAAAATCATTCGGTATAAATTTAATTCCTGGAAGTTGGCATTCTGCAAATTGGCATCCCGCAATTCTACTTTGACACACTGTGCCACTTGAGACCAATCTGCACCTTGTAAGTTCGCCCTTTGAAACTGTACGTTTTCTAAATTTGCCCCCGTCCAATTGATATTTTGGAGATTGGCATTACTCAGATAAGAACCCAATAAATTTGCCCCTTCCAAATCGGCATTTTCTAAATCTGCGTGTTCTAAATTTGTTCCATCATCACTCCAATCAAATGTAACGTAACAGAGTGTCGCATCCCGCAGACAGGCTTGATGTAAATATGCACCGTGAAATGTAGCATGACTGAGGTTTGCACCCGCTAAATTGGCTTCGGAAAAGCTGGCATCGTCAAATTCTGCATGACTCAGATCTGCACCGATAAAACTTGCATGGCTAAAGTTAGCATAATTACCTTCAAGCTGTGTTAAATTGGCACCGTTTAGATTGGCATTTTCTAGATTGGCTTCTTCTAAGTTTGCGCCGTTTAGGTTCGCATTCTCTAAGTTTGCGTTTTCCAGATTTGCGGCTGTCAGGTTGGCATGACTGAAATTGCATTCCCGCAAATCCATCCCGGCAAAATTGGCATTTTCTAAGTTGGCATTTTGGTAATCTTTTCGATCCGAAGAGGGGTTGGCAAGCTCCCACAGTTCTCGGACGCGATCGCTCACATTTAATGCTCTGGAAATCACCGTTCCAATTAAGTTAGCTTCGTTCAAATTCACGCCATCCAAATTCGCGCCGTCTAAATTGGCATGGTTTAAATTGGCTTGTTCTAAATTCGTATGCGTAAAATTGACACCCATTAAATTTTTCCCGACAAATTCACTTCTAGCTAAGTAGGCTTCGCTCAGATCGACATCCGTCAACTCTGCGGCAAAATCTTCTTGATTGAGAAGTTGCCAAACCAACCGCCATTTCGGATCGAGTTGGGTATTTTGATTAATTTCCGTTCTGGTTAAATTGGCTTGATTAAGATTGGCATCTCGCAGATCGGAGTCATTCAAATTTGCTCCTGCTAAGTTGGCATCTGTGAGGTTTGCGTGCCTGAGATTTGCACCAGATAAATTCAACAAATTGAGATGTTGGAGATTGGCATGGCTGAGGTTTGCTTGCCGAAATGACAGCATATGATCGCTCCTCATTTCCTCTAAATTGGCATGGCTGAGATTGGCGCGATCGAAGTTGGTTTTAGATAGAGCTGTCCCTTTTAAGTTTGCCCCAACTAAACTCGCTCCGGCAAAATTACAGTTGCTCAAATTGGCATTTTCTAAGTTAACCCCATCCCAGTTAACTCCTTGGAAATCCCGATCTCTCAAATCCAGTCCTCGGAGATCTTGTCCCGCATAACTTCGGTTTTGCAATTCCCACAAAATCCGTCCCGTGCGATCAAATTGAGTTGAACGATCGATCGCCACATTTTTGAGATTGGTTCCGCACAGGTTCGCACCCCGAAGATCGGCACTGCACAGGCTCGAATGGCTGAAATCCGAGTGTTCTAAATCGGCATTTTGGAAATTAACACCGTTACACATTGCCGCTTGAAAATTTCCCTTCGGCAGTTTGGCGCGATCGCAGTTTGCACCCGATAGGTTGGCTTGGCTGAAGTTCGCATCTGGCAAATTGACATCTTGGAAATTAGCATCCTGCAAGCTGATTTGACTGAAATTAACTTGAGTACAGGAGATGAGCGAAAAATTGGCGCGATCGCACGTTGTCCCTTCCCAAACCGCTCCCGAAATGGCTGCCATTTCCAAATTGGCATCCCGTACATTAGCCCCTGTGAGATCGCTGCGATTCAGGTTAGCTTGGCTTAAATTAGCCCCCGATAAATCCGCATTGCTCAAATTTGCTTCTCGAAAATCGGCTTGGCTGAGATTCTGATTTTGTAAATTTTGGCAACTGAGATTGCCTTTACAAAGAGAGACTTTAATCAATGTTGCTCCCTGCAAGTTCATGTCATGCAAATCTGCATCAAACATCTTGGCATCCGTCAAGTTTGCCCCCGAAAAATTAATCGCATCAAATTTTGTCCCGGTGAAATCTACTGATTCTAGATCGGCTTGACTAAAATCAATCCGAGTTAAATTTGAGCTGTTAAAACTGCCATTTTTAAGATTAGCCCCCCTGAAGTTAATATCGGTTAATTCGAGGGCAATTAATTTCAATCCCGGCAAATCTTGTCCCTGGAGTTCCAAGTTTTGAGTGTCTTGATTAGCCAACTGCCAAAATAATTTCCATTGCGGATCGAGTTGGGTATTTTCATCAATAATACTGAGTCGTAGATCGGCTCCTGTCAGGTTCGCGCCGAGAAAATTAGCGCCCCGCAAATCTGCACGGTTCAAGCTGACATTGGCTAAGTTTGCACCGCTAAAATCGCAATTTCTGAGATCGGTTTTTCCGAGAACAGCATTGCTGAAATTGTAGCCTCGAAAGTCGCGATCGCGCAGCTCTCCCTTTTGGAACCACAAACCCTGTAAATTGCCGTCCGCATGGGTGAGGTTGAAGAGTTTCCACAGTGCCATATTTCGCGCATCTAAACGGGTGCGATCGTCGATCGCAACCCCTTCCAAACAAGAATTTTCCAAACGAGTATGGCTCAAATTTGCGCCCCGAAAGTCTGCGCCTTTCAAATTGGAGTTTTGCAAGAATGCGTCAGATAAATCGGCATCTTGAAAGTTCGCCCCCGAAAAGTCACAGCGATCGCAGTTAAGCCGATGTAATTTGGCTTCGTTAAAGTTAGCCGATTTAAAATTGGCTTGTCGGCCAAAAACTTGAGTCAAATTGGTATCCTGAAAGTTGGCTTCACTCAAATTTGAATCACTGAGGCGACATTGGGATAAATTTGCACCGGAAAAATTAATGCTTTGTAAATCGGATTCGTCTAAAATTGCGAATGACAAATCAGCACCGGAACAGTCCCGATTTTCATGTCTCAAATTTACCAATTCCCAAACTAATTTCCACTTCGGATCGAGGCGGGTATTTTCGTTAATTTGACTGTCGTGAAGGTGTGCCCACTTGAGATCTGCACCCGTCAAATCGGCATCTTCCAGGTTTGCCCCTCGCAAAACGGCATGAGTGAAAGAAACATTTTGTAAATTTTTTCCTGTTAGGTTGCGATCGCTCAAAATCGCGCTCGATAAATTTGCCCCCGGTTTGAGTTGTTCTTCGGTGACAGGTGGGCGACTGCGGCTAAACCGGCGATTCCGCTTCGGTTGAGTGTTCTGATTCTGTGGTTCCTGACTACTCCGGCGACGGCGGCGACGGGGTAGGTTTTCGGTATCTTTCCGTTCCGACATGGCAGCTTTCTTCCCTTGGAATCTCCTCTTTTGATTTTAATCGCTTTAGATTAGCAGCCAGTTGAGTGAGTAAGTCCAAGGGAGGTGGCGGAATGGGGGGAGCATCGCTGAAACAAATGGCATGTAGGGGCGAACAGCCGTTCGCCCCTACAGATTTTCTAAACACTTGCCCTAATACAGCCTACTAGGGAGCTATTTAACGTCCAAGAGTTCCACATCAAAAACCAAGGTCGCATTGGGGGGGATGACACCGCCTGCCCCTCTTTCGCCATAACCTAAATTTGGGGGAATGGTCAGTTTTCTGCGTCCGCCGACTTTCATAGACATTACGCCCTCATCCCAGCCTTCGATCACTTGGCCAACGCCAATGGTGAAGGTAAAGGGGCGATTACGATCGCGGGAACTATCGAATTTTTTCCCATTTTCTTCTAAGGTTCCCGTATAGTGAACCGTCACTTTATTGCCTTTTTCTGGGCTTTTTCCTTCTCCCACTACCACATCAACATACTTGAGACCCGATGGGGTCATTGTTGCTTCTGCTGGGGCTAAATTTTCACTGCTATTTTCGGCACTAGCCATCAGTTGAGTTGCTCCTCGATCGGTAATTTCAGTGATTTCCGCAGGGGAAACCTCTGATACCTTAGCAGCATTAGCCTCACTGGGCGAACCCAATAATTGTGCGGCCACCAAAATCACGGCACAGGTCACCATAACCCCAAAGGTAATCCAAATTTCTTTCACGTAACTTTTCCTCAATGCGATCGTCGATTCAAGAGCGTCATTAACGCCACAGTTTATTTTCCAAGTCTCGCACTTGTCGCTCCAATCGGTCTAGCCTTCCGCGCAACTCATCCATCTCAGACTGACGGGGAACCCCCCAGTCCATCAACAAATTCCGCAGTTGGCGTTGCAAGTGTTCATCGAAGCTGCCTTGCTCGGTTTTAAGCTGGTCTACCAAGTCATCCATCATATCTTTGGCCTGATCTGGGTTGATCGTGCCGTTTTTCACCCATTCTTCACTGGCTTCTTTGAGCTTTTCAGCGACAATTGAGGTTGTTCCGACTCCAAGCATGAGTAATTGATTAATCAAATTATTGTTATCCATAGGGTTGGGTTGTTGGGTTGAACGGTTTTACAGGGGGATCAGTTCCCGGATATTCCTTGAATCTGACCCATCGGATCTAATTCTGTATTGATCTTAACCTTGAACTTCTCTCCATCGGTTATACTGCTCTCTGACATTTTTCTGGCGTTTGAGTCCCGCTAAATTTTTACTTGGCATGACCATCAGATATTCCTGTGAAGCCGATTTACCGAAAATAGTTGAAATTTACAACGCCTCTGTTCCTTGTCGTTTGGCCACAGCCGATCTGTTTCCAATTTCCGTTGAAAGTCGCCTGCCCTGGTATCAAGACCATTCTCCTGGCTCTCGACCCCTTTGGGTTAAGGAAATGGATGGCCAGATTGTGGGGTGGCTGAGTTTGAATAATTTTTTAAACGGCCGTCCAGCTTATCAAGCTACGGCGGAAGTGAGTATTTACATCGATCCGGGATTTCACCGTAAAGGGATTGGGCGAGAATTGTTGAGTCAGGCGATCGCCTCTGGGCCGGGTTTGGGAATCACCAGCTTAGTGGCCTTAATTTTCTCCCACAATCAACCGAGTATCTCCCTATTCGAGAAGTTGGGATTTGACTGTTGGGGTCATTTGCCCGAAATCGCCAATATGGACGGACTGAAGCGGGATTTGTTGATTTGGGGGCGGCATTTGTCGGAGGAAGGACACTAACCATTCTTTGACATGGTGGGTTGCTCGACAGTCATCTTCGTTATAGCAGATAATCCGGTCTAAGAAGGTGCGATCGCCACTTTTGAGCCATTGGTCATACCAATAGACGGTTTGCGCTCCACTAGCATTCTCATCTCGCCATTCAAACCCCATCCATCGGGCAATGGTTTTGAGGGCATAACTTTCAATGGGTAGGGTGACAAAGCGGGTGACTCGTTCGTGGATATCGACAAACCGACGGATCAGGGGTTTTAATTCCGATGCGGGTGTACCAAACCGTTGCCCTAAGGTATTGACGGCTTTGACTTCATATTCGCAAAAATGGAAAATGGGCATTGGGTGATAGCGGTTGACCAGTTCCAGAAAAGCTTGCCACATCCGTTCTTGGTCATCTGGCGATCGCGCTAAAAAGGGATAAAAGCGGGAGCGTTGCGCCGTGCGATCGATCGCCAAAACCCCCAACAGATATTCTAGATTTAAGTCGGGTTCTGTTTCAATATCAAAATAGAGTTCAACGGGAGTAACGGGAAAATCTTCTGGAGTCCAGGGGTGGAGTGCGATCGCTCGTTGTTCTAAACTCGATTGAGCTTGGCGAATAATTTGTACACTCACCTGCTGTCCAAATTCTGGCGCTAAATCGGGCAACTGTTCAGCAGTTAAGGATTCTAGGGACGTTAACCCCAATTCCTGGAGGCGTTCATAACGTTTAGGCGTAATTCCCGGAATCAAAGAGAGATGGTTTTGTTGTTGAGCCACTTGATGACAACCGGTTAACCATTGACAGAGGCTACATTTTTGCCGACTGATGAACACTTCCGGTTCGTTCGACTCTAGGAGCATGGTCAGCATTTCAGTCAACAGATTTTGGAAGTCTGGCCAAAGACGGGCTAAATCTACTGTATAGGGCGATCGCTCCCTTAACACCAATTCTCCTTTATCTGGCCATTCTCCTTGGATCTGACTTAAAATCCAAGCATGGAATACCGAGACCATTTGATATTCCCGCTTGGGACGTTTGCCCCATTTTATATCCACCGGAGTATATTTCCAGGGGCCAAATTTTGATTCTCCAGGAGTTTTTACCCATAAAGTTGGATGACTCAGATAAGAGAATTTTGCCCAATGCTGAGGCAGAAAATGGGGCAGATCCAGAAACTCTAAATCCATTTCCCCAAGCCAAAGAACCCCATGATAGATCGTCTCTACCCCTTCTTGCATGAGGGCTAGAGTTGCTAAAGTCCCTTCTTGCCAATTGCCGTGGGTATACTCTGGTTTATCATAGGAATGATGGGCAAGGATCGTTTTTTGGTAGGCGGAACTATCCTGTCTTAATTTCAACAGATAGTCACTCGGAGGGTCTCGTTGGCGATCGTTTCCGTACATATCCAGAAACGCTCGACGATGACAGCGTTGGTAATCTAGTAATAATTGGGCAGTCAGCAGCATAATGATTAGACTAACAAAAACCTGTCATATTGTGGGAAGGGGTGAAAAGAGGACTCAGTTGGATCAAGTTCTCCCATGGTAGAGTTCCCTTCTATTGTCCCTCGATCTTGAAAGATTGCCCTAGGTTAACTCTGAAATCTCTTGAATCCCAACATGGATGATTCTTCACGCTCGAAAATTTCTCGCCCTTCGATTCGGCGTTTAGCCATTCTCTCCTTAGCGTCTTTGGGGATTGTGGCTCTATTGTCGATGTCAAGTCAAATTTTGATTCAGCGAACCCTAAAGCAACAGATTCGCTCTAGCCGGTTTTTGGAGTTAATGGAGAATTATCGCCACTTAACTACAACGGTTGTCGAAGAAGCAGTTGCTGTTACTCAGGAGTCTAGAGTTTCAGATCGAGTCCCTGAAGTGGAGGATTTAGTTCGGGTTCGTCAAGAATGGAAAAGTCTTTACGAGAAGCTCAGACAAAAACAGTTACAGCTTGGGTTATCGATTGAGAGTTTACAGACAACCTGGGAAGGGATAGAGGACTGTGATGGGAAGATGTGGAGCCTGACAGAACGTCTGGTGAGTGTAGGAAACCCCTCTGGTGTGTCCGAGGAACAGTTATGGCAGCAAGGGAAAAGTTGCGATCGCCAGATTGAAGAGATATTTACCCAAGAGTACGATCTCAGTCCCGTCTATTTAAATACGGCTAGCCAAGTTCAACTCGCCCTATTTGGATTAACCCTAATTGTTCTCTTCCTAGAAGGAGCCTTGATTTTTTATCCCGGACTTCACCAAATCCGAGATTACATCAAAGCACTCAAATTAGTCGAACAGGAAAAAACCAAGATTACCCATGAACTCAAGGCCAAAAATAAGGCCCTCGATATAGCATTGCAAGAAGCCCAATCCGCCACCCGGCTTAAATCTGACTTTTTAGCCGTCATGAGTCATGAAATCCGTACTCCGATGAATGGTGTATTAGGCATGAGTGGCTTATTATTTGATACGGAACTCGATGAAGAACAATTAGAATATGTGGAAACTATCCGCAGTAGCGGTCAATCTTTATTGACGATTATTAATGATATTTTAGATTTCTCGAAAATTGAAGCGGGTAAACTCGAGTTAGAAACTCAACCCTTTGACCTCTATGAATGTGTGGAAGAGTCTTTAGATTTACTAAGCGCCCATGCCTCTGAAAAAGGTCTGAATTTAGCCTATGAAATTGATTCCCAAACTCCCCATGGCTTAATTGGGGATATTACCCGGTTGCGGCAAATCCTAGTGAATTTAATTGGTAATGGGATTAAATTCACCAAAGAAGGGGAAGTTTCGGTAACGGTCAAATCAACACGTCTGGGAGGTTCTCCGAGTCCCCTTCCTCATCCGGAACAGGCCGTCTCTTATGAAGTCCAATTTACGGTTCAAGATACGGGGATTGGGATTCCCAAGCATTTACAAAATAAGCTCTTTCAGTCTTTTTCCCAGGTGGATACCTCCACCACTCGTCGCTATGGAGGAACGGGTTTAGGATTATCGATTTGCAAGCGCTTAAGTGAATTAATGGGCGGTAAAATGTGGGTGGAGAGTGAAGAGGGACAGGGGGCAGCGTTTCATTTTACCATTGTCGCTGAAGGGGCGCGATCGCCGATTCCGATTCATTTACGCAATAGCCAACCCCAGTTACGAGAAAAAAGGATTTTCATTGTCGATCAATCAGCTACGAATCGCAAAATTCTCAAAGATCACGCCCAAAGATGGGGGATGAATAGTTTAGAGTTGAGTACACCAGAAGAGGTTAGCAACTGGATGAAACGCTCTATCCCCTTTGATGTGGGAATTATTGGAGCGCTACCTGGGGATGAATCCTTAGAGGATTTAGTCGATCGGATTCGCCAATACTGCGATCGCGACTCTCTACCTTTAATTTTACTCGCCTTTAGCGGTACAGTAAACAAATCCTGCCAAGAAAAATTTGATTCCACCCTCTCTAAACCCATTAAACTCTCCCAACTCTACCGAATTTTAATGGGTCTTTGTGCTGGACGGACAGTGGAAACCCATTCACCAACAACAGAATGGATGCCCAATCTTCCTGATACTCATCAGGCAGAAGATTCAGACTCTACTCATCAACCCCGATTTTCACCCTCTCCTGTGAGTGAATCTGAATGTTTAAGTATAGGTTCCCCACCTGTAAATCAGGAAAATCATAGTGAAGATTCCTCAGTTTACTCTCTGCGTATTCTTCTAGCTGAAGATAATAGTGTCAATCAAAAAGTTGCGATTAAAATGTTAGACCGTTTAGGCTATCGAGTTGATATCGTCAGCAATGGCTTAGAAGTGATTGAAGCACTGCAAAGGCAAGTTTATCATATCATTTTAATGGATGTGCAAATGCCAGAAATGGATGGCTTAGAAGCGACTCGATATATCTGTCAAAATTGGCAAAGTTCTCAGCGCCCACATATTATCGCGATGACGGCCGGAGCCGCCGATGGCAATCAGTGGCAATGTCTAGAAGCAGGGATGGATGATTATGTGAGTAAACCGGTGAAAGTAGAATCACTGCAAGCTGCTCTAGAAAGGGCAAAAACTAAATTACAAGAACTGCACACTGTATCAGCTCCAGTGAAGTTGAATTTATCAATTAATCCTGGAAGAGAAGAAAGTTTAGATTGGCAAATTTTTAATCGCCTACGGGATGAGCTAGAAAGTGATGACGATCCAGAATTTTTCACCGATTTAATCGATCAGTTCTTGGGAGATGTGCCAAAAATCCTAGAAGTCATGAAGCAGTCTGCCCAAACCGAAGATACGGAAACTTTAACCATTAAAGCTCATACGCTCAAGGGTAGCTCTCGAACGTTTGGTGCCAATGCTTTGGCGAATTTATGTCGAGATTTAGAAGCAGAAGCTCAAACGGCTAGTTTGGTACAAATCGGTCAGAGAATTGCCCAAATTGAATTAGAATTTAATCAAGTTAAATCTGTGTTAGAACAACAGAAACAATAAGTCGAGTGTTGGATCAATGAACGATCAAACGATTGATGCATTTACCTATACTTTGGTTCGGGACTATTTGGCCGATGGATTATCGGGACTTTCGTCTCTGAATACCCAGATTCATCCCCAAGACGAGATGCTACTTTTTTTACTGGATTCACAGAGTTATCAAGGAAAAAAAGAGCAGGCAGTTTTAGCCTATTTTAAATCGGCACAGGAGATTGTGGATCGGGTAGATCAGGCGATCGCATGGCATCAGAGGAGTTGGAGGAATATAGACCGTTTTTTAGAGTTTGCCTGTGGGTATGGACGATTAACTCGATTCTGGGTGCAAAAACTTGCTCCTGATCAAGTTTGGGCTTCGGATATTTATCCTAAAGCAGTCGATTTTGTGACCAAAGAATTAGGCGTTCACGGGATTGATTCTGTGGTCGATCCGAAGAGTTATCACTGTGACGAAAAATTTAATTGTATTTTGGTTTATTCTTTGTTTAGCCATTTGCCAGAAGATCGGTTTGGACAATGGTTAAGTCGCTTATATGATTTACTCCTACCCGGTGGGTTATTGCTCTTTAGTGTTCACGATCGAGCGGTCCAACCTCCAGGTTATACCATGCCAGAATCTGGGATTTTATTTGTGGAGCAAAGCGAGAGTCAATCTTTAGATCGGGCAGAATATGGTTCCAGTTGGGTAACGGAGGATTTTGTCAAAAGAGCGATCGCCGCTTCTATGGGGGATAAAGTCTCTTATACTCGCTTTCCGAGAGCCTTTACACTCCAAGATTTATACATGGTGGTTAAAACCCCCAATTGCGATTTTTCTGATTTAAAAATCGATTTTACTCCCAAAGGCGCTCTAGAAGACTATTTTATGGATGATAGGGGGCGATTCTTTCTGCGGGGATGGAGTGCGATCGTACAACCGGATCATGGAGTGGTAGAAATTCAAGTGTGGTGTAAAGGGAAACAGGGTAACCGATTGCTACAAAGATGTATTCCTTCCACTCCTTCCCAGAAAGCAGCACAAGTTTTGGGAATTGATCCTCAATGGACGGAAAAATCCGGCTGGTCGTGTGTGTTTAGTTTACCGGAAGAGGTGGATTTAGAAACAGCAGTGATTATGATTAAGGCGGTGAGCGATCGCCAGAAAGAACGAATTATTGTCTTAAACTGGATGAAAACTTTGTTGCCAGAGGGAATCCCTACCCAAGGTGTGGCTGAAACTTCTTGGAAACAGGTGATTCAATCTCAATCCAATTGGTGGCGCGCTAAAATCTTAGATAATATTTGGTCTAATAATATTCAAGCCAATCTCGACCGTGCCACCCTTAAACCCGCTCCGGATTCCGAAGGTGTGATTTTAGAATTGGAAGGATGGGTGGTTGTCTTACATTCTGATATCACCATTGAAGATATCCAAATTTCCCTCAATGGCACACTCAAACAGCGATGTTTACCCACTTGTGTGCGTCCCGATGTCGCCCAATATTGGGGCAGAGCAAACTATGTTTATAGTGGATGGATTGCCCAATTTTATCAACATGAAGCGATCCAAGCCGATCGCGATCGCGTCAGCGATGCGGAGCATTATCGACTGCAAATTAAAATCATCGATTCTGAAGGAGAAATCCATACCGTTTGCGATCAGTTCCTGGCTACCGTACTATAAAATAGGTGCAAAATATTCATCCCCTTATGAACCTTGACGAACACCGGCAACAACTTACAGCTCTCCAGAATAAAGGGTATTTTAATTACGGCGCTCAAGGGCCCTTGCCGGAATCAGCACTACAAGCCATTTTGAAGTCCTATCGCCACATTCAAAATTTAGGGCCATATTCCCATAGCTTTCGGGATGAAGTCGCTCAAGAATTGCAGCAGACGCGGGAAGTGATTGCGGCACAATTGGCAGTCCCTGCCAGCAGCATCACCCTGACCGAAAATGTCTCTGTCGGGTGCAATATTGCCCTATGGGGAATTCCCTGGAAAGCTGGAGATGGACTCTTATTAACCGACTGCGAACATCCCGGTATTATTGCCGCAGCACAAGAAATTAGTCGTCGGTTTGGCGTTCAGCTTGCGACTTGTCCAGTTTTAGAAACTTTGAACGAAGGAAACCCGGTAGAAGCGATCGCCAGTCGAGTCCAACCCAACACTAAATTGGTGATTATCAGCCATATTCTCTGGAATACGGGTCAAGTTCTACGGCAAAAAGAAATTGTGGAGCAAGTGCGATCGCAAAACCCCAACACTCAAATCCTAGTCGATGCTGCCCAATCTGTCGGCTCTTTACCCCTCACCTTAACCGATGATGGCATTGATTTTTATGCCTTTACCGGTCATAAATGGTGGTGTGGTCCGGAAGGATTAGGTGGCTTATATGTGCGTCCCGAAGCCTTAGAAACCCTGCATCCCACCTATATTGGTTGGCGTGGCATTCTGACGACCATGACTGGACAACCCAAAGGATGGAAACCCGATGGCCGGCGCTATGAAGTCGCCACCTCTGCCTATCCTTTACTGGCAGGACTGCGAGAAGCTATTTCCTTTCATCAATCTTGGGGAACGATTGAACAGCGATCCGATCGTATCTGTAAACTCAGTGCTATACTTTGGGACAAGTTGGGAGACATCCCCCAAGTTCATCGACTGCAAGCAACTAAACCACAATCGGGTTTAGTTTCATTCCAACTTGAAAGCGGTAAACACGAGCAACTGGTCAATGCTTTAGAAGCGCAAAACCTTATGGTGAGGAGCATCCGCCATCCCAACTGTATTCGTGCTTGTGTTCACTATTTTACCGAAGTTGGGGAAATCGAGCGACTGGTGGAGGCGATCGTGACTATTACATCGAAGGTTTAAGAAACATAATGCGGATCGCTTACGTTACCACCTATGATGTTTTTGATTCTTCTCAATGGAATCAGGAACATACAGGATTGTTTACGGCAGGGCGTTATTTGGCCAAGTCGTTAGAGTCAGCATCCTTATCCTTAGACTATATTGGCCCGCTACAGAAAAAGCGATCGCCCATAACCAGAGCCAAGTGGCTTTATTATCGTAACCTCTATCATCAAGATTACTACAGTTGGACTGAACCCTTTATCCTCAAACACTATGCTCGACAAATTGAGAAAAAGCTATCTACCCTCAATGTTGATATAATCGTCACCCCTGAAAATGTTCTTCCCATTGCCTATCTGAAAGCCAAACAGTCCATTGTCCTTTATACTGATGCTGCTATTGGAAATCTAGTTGATTTTTATCCTTATCTGAGTAACCTGTGTCAAGAAACCCTTGATAAGCTCTATGATTTAGAAAAGAGAGCCATTGACAACTGTGAGTTAGCCATTTACACTTCCGACTGGGCAGCTCAACAAGCAATTAAGTTATACAATATCAATCCAGCCAAAGTTAAGGTTGTTCCTTGGGGTGCCACTATCGAGTGCGATCGCACTAAGAATGATATTCAAAAAATTATAGAATCTAGACCTCCTTCTCCTTGTAAATTACTATTCTTGGGATTTGATTGGCATAGAAAAGGAGGTGATATTGCCTTAGAAGTCACCAAGCAGCTTAATAAAAATGGCTTCAAAACAGAATTGATTGTTGTAGGCGCGAAACCTCCTCATCAAGAGCAACTCCCAGATTTTGTTAAAATTATTGGAAAAATAGACAAATCTCACCCAGAAGGAAAACATAAGCTCGATCAAATCTTAGCAAACTCTCATTTTCTGATTTTACCTACCAAAGCTGAAACTTATGGTCTTGTTTTTTGTGAAGCCAATTCTTTTGGTGTTCCTTGTATAGCATCAGATATTGGTGGAATTCCTACTATCATACAAGATGATCTAAATGGAAAAACGTTTTCTTTAACAGCAAAAATATCGGAGTACTGTGAATATGTTTCTGGGTTAATAAGCGATTATGATAAGTATCAACAAATAGCTTATTCATCATTCCTGGAATATGAAAATCGACTAAACTGGACGATAAATGCTGAAAATTTAAAAGCCACTTTACAATCAATACTTTAGGAATCAATTAAATCTTATGAGTATAAGTAAAGATCAAATATATCCTTTTGTTTCTGTCATTATACCTGTGTATAATAATTCTCAAGCACTAAAAAAATGCTTGGCATCTTTAGAAAATCAAACCTATCCTAAAGATTGCTATGAAATCATTGTAGTTGATAATCAATCAGAAGAAAATGTTGAAATCATAACGAATCATTTTCCTCAAGTTATTTTATCGTATGAAGAAAAACCTGGATCTTACGCAGCCCGAAATAGAGGTATTTCCTTAGCTCAAGGTAAAATTATTGCTTTTACAGATTCTGATTGTATTGCTTATGAAACTTGGATTGAAAAGGGGGTAAATGAATTATTAAAAGTCACTAAAGTTGGTTTAGTAGGAGGAAAAATAGAATTATTTTTTAAAGATGATGATTCACCAACAGCGATCGAATTTTATGATGAAATCAATAATTACTTAAATCAAAAGCAACATATTGAAAAAAAAAGATTTGGTGCAACCGCAAATGTTTTTACACTTAAAAGTATATTTGATGATGTTGGTGTATTTAGAGATGATTTAAAATCTGGAGGAGATGTTGAATGGGGTCAAAGAGTTTCATCTAAAGGGTATAAGTTAATTTATTCTGAAGAAGCATCTGTCAAGCATCCAGCTCGATCATCTATAAAAGAATTATATAAAAGAACAATTCGTGTAGTAGGAGGCTTGTATGATCTAGGCACTTATGATCAAGATAAAGGAAGCCATCTTTTACTTAAGGAGATTTTAAAAAGGATTAAGCCTCCTGTAAAATATTTGCGTTGGAGATTATCTGACCAACGATTAAAAAAGCAAGAGAAATTTCTATTCATTTTGGTAACTATTTTTGTTGACTATGCAGTTGCGTTGGAATTATTCCGATTGAAAATCGGAAAAAAATCAGAAAGGAAGTAATTAGAACTTTGGTGGTATATTTGACTATCATTAATTACTGGATGGTCTCAGTACAGGACAAAAAACTTGAAAAGAAGAAGCAAATGTATTTTCATAAGAATTAGCGTCTTGATCAGCAAACCCATGAACCACTATAGCCAATTAAAGAAAGCTCTCCAACCCGATTTGGGATTGCTTGGAGCTAGATTATCCTTACGTTATTTAGGTAAAAATAATGAAGGTATTTGAATGGACAACCCCGTTTGATTATCCAACCGCTTCCGTAACTGGATTAACGAGACAACACTGGGAAGAAGTTGTTTGGGTTTTTCTTGAAGGAATTCTTGCCTATGCATCTCCGGGAAAAGCAAGGATTAAAATTCCAGGAGTAGAGAGTACCAATGGTTTAGTGGCTGATGAATTGGAAGGATTTTCCCGATCTTTAATTATGGCTGCACCATGGCTCAAAAGTCATAATGCGCCTCAATTTTCTGTCACAAATAAGACAGTGGATGTTGCTGGTTTTTATCGGGAAGGAATTTTGGCAGGAACGAATCCTCAACATCCTGAATATTGGGGACAGATAGATGACTTTTCTCAGAATATTGTGGAATGCGGATCTCTAGCATGGTCTCTGTATCTTTCACAAGCTCAGATATGGGATAAGTATTCGGACAGAGAAAAAACACAGGTGGCTGATTATTTGCTGCAATGCAATCGGGTGAAGGCCCATGCTAATAATTGGTTTTTATTTAAGGTGATTATTAATACAGTTTTAGAAAGGTTGGGGATGCCTTTCTCTAAAAAAGAGATCTTTAAAAATCTAGAGATTTGTAAAAAGATGTACCTTGGAGAGGGTTGGTATCGAGATGGAAAGACGAACCAAATTGATTATTACAATGCCTGGGGATTCCATTACTATTTTTTGATGTGGGTTATTTTAGATGGCGATCGCCATCCGGAAATGGCCCAACTGCATCTCCAAAGGATGCGAGAGTATATGCACACTTTCCGCTACTTCTTCTCTGGGGAAGGGAATGTACCGTGTTTCGGGCGATCGGTTACCTATCGGTTTGCCTATCTTGCTCCCATTGCGTTGGGGTTATATTTAGATGGTCTAGAGCAAGATTTGGGGGAACTCAAAAGTATTTGCAATCGTTCCCTGCAATTTTTTCTCCGTGGAGCAATCTTTACAGAAGATAATCTTCTCACTCCTGGATATCTCCGTCATTCCCCCAGACTGCTAGAATTTTACTCCTGTGCCGCATCTCCGTACTGGGCCGCAAAAGCCTTTAATCTACTCTTATTACCGGCCTCTCACCCTTTTTGGCAAGCAGAGGAAAAGCCTCTAGCTATTGATAGAGATAGCTTTTCTATTTCCATTGAGTCAGCCGGTTATTTGGTTGTAGGCGATCGCGCATCGGGTCATGTTCAGCTCCTGAACCATAAATCTCATCATAGTTATCCCGAGCTGAGTAGCAAATATACCAATTTTGCCTATTCTTCTCTCTTCGGTTATGATATCGGCCCCATGAGAAAAAAATACGATAGTGACAGTTCTCTGTGTGACAATGCTCTGACGTTTTCTGATGGCGGTAGATATGTGCAGCGATCGCAGATTCAACCCCTCTATTGCAAACCCAACTTTATTGCGTCTAAATATCCATTGCGAATTCTCAAACGCCAGGCCACTAACTGGTTACCTCGAATCTATACTAACCTCGGTTGGGGATGGACTTACACTCTAGTTAAAGATGACTTTATGATTAATGTCCATTACATTAACACTCGGAAATTTTTGAAATTCAAAGAAGGGGGATATCCATTAGGGTTTGACGAAGGTGTACCAGAGATTATCTCAACAGAAGGTGCAGAAGTCGCCTATAAAGATGGTAAAATCAGTTTTATTCGCAACTTGTATGGCTACGATCGCCAATTTCCAGCCCACGCTTTAATCTCTAAGGAGATTGAGAATAATATTAGATATAAATCAAGTGTGGTTCCCGCTTTAGGCTTTGAAAATCAAAACCAAAAGTCTTTTTATTTGGCCAATATGGTTTATGGAAAAATCGGCCATGAGAGCATCGATCAATTGATGCAACTCGTCCATAATTTTCAAATTGCTGATGACTTGATCAACTTCCACTTTTATGATGGCGAACAAGTCGTGATGCAATTCGGTAAAATCAAGCGCCTTAATCTTACCCTTAATGGAAAGACGATCGAGGGTAAAATCATTATGGCTAGAGTTTCGGGGGATGGAAAAACTTGTCAAATCGTTCAACACTAGACTAGCCAATGGGACAGATCGCGCCCAATTAAATCTTGTAGCTTTAAGATATCTGCTTGAAAGATGGGAATTAATTCTTGTCGCAGTTCTGGAGACAGTGGCTTCAGCCTCGCCAGATTTTTCCGGTAGGCTTTTGCCGCCATCGGCTGACGAATTTTTGCCGGAATCAAAGGTCGGATGAGGCTCTTGACAATATTCTGATTGCTAATAAAACTATGTAAAATCCTATTTTTGGGGACTTCTGATTTATTGTAGCGAACCGAAAAATTAGGTGTAAAAGTATCATCCACTTCTAGAAACTGAAAAATATCTTTAATCATGTTTTGGGCATCTTTTTGCAGATCTTCATAAAGATAAACTTTGATTTGCTTGGGATCGAATCGCTCGAAATATCGTTGCAGTTGCAAACCATAGAAACCAAAATCTTGATAACGCCACACAGGAGACCAATGTTTTTTTCTACGCTGTTCTTCTTCCTTAAAAGCTTGATGAAAATCTTTAAGTGGCTCTCGTCCATCTCGACGTAAGTGGGAATAAAAAGAATACGCTCGATCCACAGGATGGCGTAAAATAGCGATTAACTTTACCTCTGGAATATAGTGTCTAATCCGGGCTGCTGCTTCGGGAATATAAAGATAAAAAGTCGAGGCTTCTCCAATTGATTTTTCATCTTTGATATTCTTAAAAAGAGCTTGATACTCTTTTAAGTAGGGGACTGTTTTGACATTGGTTGTAGCTTCGGCATCTCCAGGGCCGCAGAAATCCGGTTGCCATCCTTCATAAGCAAAAAAATTGGGTTCTTTATTTTTGCTCATATAAATTTCAGGGTGTTCATAGAGATATCTGTAAACAGAGCTAGTCCCTGATTTAGCCGCACCGATAAGTAGAAAATTGGGCATAGTCATTGCTATTTCTCCATGACTTGATTAGGACGGTCGTTCGGATTTTAGCAGATTATCAATTTTGTAGGTTAATGAGGTTTTTTTGAGAGGCGATCGCGCACGGTTGTAAAACAGGTAAACAAATTTTCTGAGCAGACTTACGTCGTCCGGGTGTTATACCAGTGTTCTTTACTACGGGTCGAACGGTACAACCAGTGAGCAATAATCGCAAACAGAACAGGATTAGAGCCAGGATAAATTGTTGGGACTTCATGGTACTTGCTTCCTCTAGACGATAGACTCTGCTATCCTCTCCAGGTTATCCTATTGGATATAAAGAATCAGTAAGGATTACTGCAATTTACAACAAGATTTTGTAAAGCTTTGCTCAAAGCCCGATAAGGTCAGTCTGTAGATTTACAGAGAACTGAAATGACAACCCAAAAGATTGAAAAAAAAGTGTAACATTTCTGTTACACTTGCAAAAAGCAATTATAGCGATTCTCTTTTCTGAAGGAGTGCAGCTTGAAGGCTTAGATCCTAAGTAATTCAAGCTATTGTCTATTGCTAGAGTGCCTTTTGCCTAATGAATTATGACTGAATCTGAAACCTCTCCTATCCCCTCTGAACAACCTGAAACTCCTGAAACGCCCCAAACGGCTTCACAAGAACCGCAAGCGAGTTACGTGAAACTAGCAATGAGGAACATGGTGCGTAAAGGGAGAAAATCCTTAATCCACTTTACCCTTACCGTTATCGGTCTTTTGGGGGTACTGGTGGGACTTTCCTACCTTACTCGATAACCTCACTCGATAGGAGATATTCACAATGGATGTTGAAGTCAATATTGAGATTAGCCCGTCTATTGCTCAACCTCCGGTAACATCAGAACTATTACATCAATGGTTTTGTACTTGGTTAAAGAGTATCGATCTGCCTCCAGCGTCTGCGTATGAATTGAGCTTACGCTTAACAGATAACCAAGAGATTCAGAGCTTCAATGCCCAATATCGCCAACAAGACAGACCGACAGATGTTTTAGCCTTTGCTGCTCTAGAGACGGAAACCCCTCTTCTGCCAGGGACTGAAGACCCCTTATATTTAGGAGATCTAATGATTTCAGTGGAGATTGCTAGGGATCAAGCTAAAGAACAAGGTCATTCAGAAATTGTGGAATTGGCTTGGCTCAGTGCCCATGGTTTACTGCATTTGTTGGGTTGGGATCATCCCGATGAAGAGAGCTTACAGGCGATGTGGATCAAACAAGAATCTCTACTGGTGCAAGTGGGTTTAGAGTTGGGGACCTCGGGGGGATGTCAGATCCTATGATATGAGTTACCCTCATGGTGAATTCAATTTCTGCTTATGGTCTGGGTTGCTCTACAGACAATGGAAGACGACGAACGCTCATATCAATAGATCCCCACCTTTGCTCTCAATTATGGTGAACCTTATGTCTAGTAAACTTTCGATTTCAACCGTTGAATCAACCCATTCCTCAAGGGTTACTCATCGTAACTGCTCTTGGCAGGTAGCAGAGAATTTGCCCACCAGTTTTAAGTATGCTTGGGCTGGAGTAACTTATGCGTTTAGAACGCAACGGAATTTTCGCATCCATGTGATTGCGGGAAGTTTGGTGATGGTCGTTGGATCTCTGTTGCAGGTTAATGCGGTGGAAGCGGCGATTTTGGCGGTGATGATTTCTTTGGTTTTGGTGCTAGAGTTGCTGAATACGGCTTTAGAAGCTGTGGTGGATTTAACGGTAGAACAGAACTATCATGAATTGGCCAAAATTGCTAAAGATTGCGCGGCTGGAGCGGTGTTGATCTCGGCGATCGCCTCTATTATAGTAGGAATCATTCTGCTGTTGCCTAAGCTGGTTATCCTGTTCTCCTAACGGCTCCCATGATCATTGTTATTGATAACTACGATAGTTTTACTTACAATTTAGTTCAGTATTTGGCAGAATTAGGACAAGAGTTCCCCCAAGCCAAAGACATTCAGGTGTATCGAAACGATCGCATCTCCTGGGAAGAAATTCAAGAGCTTAAACCGGATGGAATCGTGATCTCTCCTGGACCGGGACGACCGGAAGATTCCGGAGTCTCCCTAGAGGCGATCGCGAAGTTAGGCCCAAACTTACCCATTCTGGGGGTTTGTCTGGGCCACCAAGGTATTGGTCAAGTGTTTGGTGGTAAAATTGTCTCTGCCTCTGTCCTCATGCATGGTAAAACTTCACCCATTCACCATAGCGGTGTGGGCATTTTTGCCGGTCTGGATAATCCTTTAAATGCGACTCGCTATCATAGTTTGGCCATTGACCGCAGCAGTTGTCCAGAAGAGTTGGAAATTACAGCTTGGGTTGAAGATGGGACAATTATGGGGGTTCGCCATCGCCAATATCCCCACATCCAAGGCGTTCAATTCCATCCCGAAAGTATTCTCACCAGCAAAGGCAAAGACCTATTGCGGAACTTTCTGCGATCGCTCCCTTCTTGAGAAGCGGACCCCAACCCTGGATAATAAAAACTGAATCACCCAATAATTGAGCAATGAAACGGCGCAACTTTATCAGCACTACAGGGGCAATGGCGATCGCCACTATCGTCACATCTGCCTATTCTGCAACAGCCCAAACCCCCAGTGGATTAACCATACAGAGCCTTGGTCATACCTGCTTCCTATTTACTGGGGGCGGCCATCAGATTTTAGTCAACCCCTTTCGTCCCCTAGGTTGCACCGCCCAATACCCCGCCCCCAATGTGGAAGCCGATCTAGTATTAATCAGTTCTCAACTGTTGGATGAAGGCTATGTAGAAGACCTTCCTGGCCAACCCAGACTTCTATTTGAACCTGGAGATTATCAACTCAATGGTGGCTTGCAGGTGCGGGGAATGGTAGCCGAGCGGCTAGAGAAACGGCCAGGAAGCCGCTTTCCGAGTAATGTGTCTTGGGTTTGGAAACAAGCCGGAATAAAACTTTTGCATTTAGGGGGGATGGCTTCTCCCATTACCGTAGAGCAGAAAATCCTCATCGGTAGACCGGATGTCGTCTTCATTCCCGTTGGAGGTGGCCCTAAGGCCTATAGCCCCGAAGAGGCACAAGCTGCCCTAGAAATACTGAACGCTAAAATTGTCATTCCTACCCATTACCAGACCCAACAGGCCGATCCTCAAGTCTGTGATTTGGCGAGGGTGGATGAATTTCTGGCCCTGATGAATGGTACTGCTGTGCAAAGAATAGCTGGCGATCGCCTGACCCTTCAAGCCAATGGCCTGCCCAATGAAGGTTCACAAATTAAAGTGCTCTCACTCTAAACTTTTAACCTACAGTTGGGGATGTTATGAGAATTTTTGAGTGTCCCTATTTTAAGGAGTTTGTGGAACTATCGGAGGAAAGAGAGGAGCATATTATCGAACGTCATCCGGGAACTTTGCCAGAATATGAAGAACAATTAGCACAAACGCTCCTAGAGCCAGATTGGATTAGAGCAAGTGTAAGAGATCCTTCAACTTTTTTATTTTCTCGGTGGTTTGAGGAGATTCGGACAGGGCGTTTTTTGATTGTGGCGATCGTGCGTGATGAGAGTCCTCAACGACTTTGGATTGTCACGATGTACACAGCTAGAAAGATTTCTGGAGGTAACACCTTATGGACAAAAGGCTAACGTTTCGGTATGACAAGGTTGGAGATATTTTATATATTGATGTTTGCCCTGTCTATGCAGCTCAAGAATCAGAAGAGATTGGGGATGAAATTATTGCCCGGTTGAATCCTGAATCTGGAGAAATTGAGAATTTAGAAATTTTGTTTTTCTCAAAGCGTTGGGGAGAACAATTCCCGCTTGAGTTACCCATTGATGCAGCCTTAAGGTTGGTGGGTTAATTGAGAGTAGACGAAGAAATGTCGGTTTATAGCAACATTGAAGATCGCATTTTGTCAGAAGTTGAGTATATCTCACTCAATCAAGGTATATTTTGGTTACCAAAGACGATAAATATTTGACTTAATTATTAAAGGAGGTTCAATTAGCGTGGTTTCATCCCTCTCCAAGGCCGTTTCGGGGCAACTGAAAGACGAATATCGCCAACGTCGGGAAAGATTAATGGCGAACATGGCAAAAAGTACGGCGATTTTTCGTAGCGCTTCCTTAGCAGTTATGCACCGTGATGTGGAGCATCCCTTTCGCCAGGATAGCGATTTTTTCTATCTGACAGGGTTTAATGAACCGGAAGCGGTGGCAGTGTTAGCACCTCACCATGAAGAACACCGGTTTATTTTGTTTGTGCAACCGAAGGAGTGGGAGAAGGAAGTTTGGAGTGGTTATCGGGTAGGGGTGGAAGATGCTAAGGCTATCTATGGTGCGGATGAAGCCTATCCTATTGCCGAGTTAGAAGAAAAATTACCTCAGTATTTGTCGAAGGCCGATCGCCTATATTATCACTTTGGTATTGATGAACTGTTTAATCAGACGATTTTGAAGCAGTGGCAGTCTCTGCTCAGACAATACGCAAAAAAAGGCTTTGGCCCTACGGCTCTGGAAGACCCGATGACTCTGTTACATCCGCTACGCTTGGTGAAGAGTGAGACGGAATTAGAGCTGATGCGTAAGGCGATCGCTATTTCTGTCGAAGCCCATCATTTAGCTTGGGATATGGCGAAACCCGGAATTTATGAGTACGAAATTCAAGCAGAAATGGAGTACCTTTTCCGTCGTCGGGGAGGGGTTGGCCCAGCTTATCCTTCGATTGTTGCTTCTGGTGCGAATGCCTGTGTTCTTCACTACATTGAGAACTCCCGCGCCTTAGAAGCGGGAGATTTATTACTCATTGATGCGGGGTGTTCCTATGGCTATTACAACGGTGATATTACCCGTACTTATCCGGTTGGTGGAAAGTATGGAATGGAACAACGGGTGATTTATGAGATTGTCCTCGAAGCCCAACGGCAGGCGATCGCCCAAATCAAACCCGGTAATCCCTTTAGCGCCGTTCATGATACTGCTGTTCAAGTCCTCGTCGAAGGCATGATTGAATTAGGGTTTTTAGTCGGAGAACCAGAAGAACTCATCAAAGAAGAAAAATATAAACCCTATTATATGCATCGCACCAGTCATTGGCTCGGTCTGGATGTTCATGATGTGGGAGCCTATAAACAAAATGAGGAAGAGTCGCAAGTACTACAACCAGGTCAAGTATTAACCGTAGAACCGGGCATGTACATTGCTCCTTTGGTCAAACCCGCAGAAGAGCAACCTGAAGTCCCTCCCCAATGGCGAGGGATTGGCGTGCGGATTGAAGATGATGTTTTAGTTACCGAAAATGGCTATGAAGTACTGACGGCTGGCATTCCTAAAATGCCCGAAGAATTAGAAAGCAAATAGAGAGATATAGCGCTTTGCGCTAGGGAATAGGGAATGGGGTTGTGGTATATGGCTTTAAGGATTCAATACTGTCCCTCATAGCAGCGCAAAGCGCTGTAGGATAACGGGTTGTGATTATTGATAAACACCGTCAATCAATTTCAATCCTTTTATCCTTTCGGATACAGCATTTTCCGCTTTTATTATGTACAGTGCATTTCCAGTCCTACATTGTTCCGGTAGACCATTGCCTGTTGCCCAACATGAAGCATCATCATAGCCAATTAACCGGACTTGATATTATTCCCACTCTGGGGTTAATTCTCGAAAGTTAAACGCTTGGGCGCTAGGATGACAAGAAACACATTGACTCAACTCAATTCTCTCTTGAAACTCAACTTGTGGATGAAGGGCCTTAAAATAGCGGGAATTCCGTAGGCGATAGGGAGTTGATTCATCCTTAAGTAAGGGACGAGAAAAGACTTGAATATATTTCCAAACCAATAACCGACCGGGGTTGAGGATAGGGTCAATTAATATGCCATAATGCTGTTCATCTTGAATCAGTTGTCGCCAGGTTTCAGTCGGCATCACCGCAGGAGGAAGGGCGAGGTGACAACTGCCACAATTTTCTTGATAAAGTTCTTCTCCCAGTTGATGTTGTTCGGGGACAAGATCGACTGATTTAAGGGAAGATTGGGAAAAGGCGGGTTGATTGAGGGTAGATAATCCCCATCCTAATGTTACCGACCAGAGGAAAATGAGGGTAACGAGGATTAGGGGCGATCGCCGCTTTAGACTAGGGAATAGGGAATAGCGATACTTACGTTTCAACATAGCTCTGGCTCACAAATCATCGTAGGGTGTGTCAGGGGAAATTTAATCAAAGCTCAAAAATCATTCTGTATGCTCTGAAAAATAGAGAAGGATCGATTCAATATCCCGTTTCAAAAGCGATAATTCTTGTTCAACAATGCGCCAAACGATATTCAAGTCAACCTGAAAATATTCATGTACTGCCAAGTTACGAAAAGCAATAATTTTGTGCCACTCAATATTGGGATATCGATCTTTCAGATCTTGAGACATTGCTCTAGCTGCCTCACCCAAAATTTGTAAGTGGTACAACATCCATGTTTGTATCAACTCATCTTCAAAGAAAGCATCCTTACCCCTGGCAGCATATCGCTCAATATTGGCAATACTTTCGTGCATATCCTTTATCCGTTCTAAGTCACTTCTCATAGCTGAATACAGTCTTGTAACACATTGTCTCGAACCCTAGGTTTTAAGCCACTTTCTGTGACTACATCTATCTTACACCCCAACAAATCCTGTAAATCATGAATTAAACCTACAGGAAACCAAGATGAAATCCGCTCTAGGTCATAATCAATTAAGAAATCAATATCACTTTCCTCTGTCTCTTCTCCTCGTGCTACTGAGCCAAAAACGCGCACATTAAACGCGCCGTGCTTTTCTGCCAGTTCTAAAATCTGTTCCCGTTTTTCTTGTAATAAATCCTTTAGATACATATCAATTCAAGAGTCAATCTTCTTCTTCAAAATCTTTTAACATTAGTTCCACTTGCCCCTTTAAAGCAGGCAAATTATTTTCAATAGCATCCCAAACCCGTTGTAAATTAATCCCACCCAAATAATCATGAACTAAAACATTCTGTCCTTGAGCGGTGTATGTCTCGACTGCTTCGATATATTCCAAAATATGAGTCAAATAAATTAAATCCCTATCACCACTCATAAAGGTTGTGCCTCTGCCAAAATCCGATTCTTAATCAAAGCACTAACGCCATCTCCAGTAAGTACATCAACTCGCCGCCCTAACAAATCCTGTAAATCCATCAATAATCCTCCTGGAAACCAAGCTGTAGTCCTGGTTGGGTCATAATCAATCAAAAAATCTATATCACTCTCCTCTGTCTCTTCTCCTCGTGCTACTGAGCCAAACACCCGGACATTAAAAGCGCCATGCTTGGCAGCAATTTCTAGAATTTGTTCCCGTTTTTCCACTAATAAACCCTGTAAAGACATTCTTCTATCCCTTTAAACTACAGATCGAGTGAATGGGTAAGTCCTGTCTAGTTAAAAGAGAAAATACCGTTGGGCCATGGGTAAAACGGTGGCAGGTTCGCAGGTGAGCAGTTCACCGTCTGCGCGGACTTCGTAGGTTTGAGGGTCAACTTCAATTTCAGGTAGAGCATCATTGAGTTTGAGATCCTGTTTGGTCAGTTGACGGGTATTAGCAACGGCTATGGTGGGTTTTTGCAAACCAAGTTGGGTAGCAATATTGCGCTCTAAGGCTGCTTGCGAGACAAAGGTTAATGAGGTTGCTGAGAGCGCAGACCCAAAGCTGGCAAACATGGGACGCATATGTACGGGTTGAGGGGTGGGGATACTGGCGTTCGCATCTCCCATTTGAGCATAGGCGATCGCGCCCCCCTTAATGACAATTTCCGGTTTCACGCCGAAAAATGCCGCCTTCCACAGACATAAATCAGCTAATTTCCCTTCTTCCACTGACCCTACTTGCTCGGCAATACCATGGGTGATGGCGGGATTAATGGTATATTTAGCAACGTAGCGCTTGGCACGGGTATTATCATTGCGGCTGCTATCTTCCGGTAAAGGGCCGCGCTGTACCTTCATTTTATGACCGGTTTGCCAGGTGCGAATAATCACTTCACCAACTCGGCCCATCGCTTGGGAGTCGGAGGCGATCATGCTAAATGCGCCCAGATCGTGCAAAATATCCTCGGCGGCGATCGTTTCCCGACGGATACGGGACTCGGCAAAGGCCACATCTTCGGGAATAGAACGGTCAAGGTGATGGCAAACCATCAGCATATCGAGATGCTCTTCTAGGGTATTGAGGGTATAGGGTCTGGTGGGGTTGGTGGAGGAAGGGAGAACATTAGCTAGACCACAAACTCGAATAATATCCGGTGCATGTCCTCCTCCTGCGCCTTCGGTGTGATAGGTATGAATGGCACGATTTTTAAACGCTTCAATGGTGGTTTCGACAAATCCTGCTTCATTCAGGGTATCGGTGTGAATGGCGACTTGCACATCATATTCATCGGCAACGGATAAACAGGTATCAATGGTCGCTGGAGTAGTGCCCCAATCTTCATGGAGTTTTAAACCCATAGCTCCTGCAACCACTTGTTCCCGCAGTGCTTCGGGTTGGGAGCTATTGCCTTTACCTAAAAAGCCCAAGTTCATGGGAAATGCTTCAGCCGCTTGTAACATGCGGTACATATTCCAGGGGCCGGGGGTGCAGGTGGTGGCATTGGTTCCGGTTGCGGGGCCCGTTCCTCCGCCGATCATTGTGGTGATGCCGGAGGCGATCGCCGTTTCGATTTGCTGGGGACAGATAAAATGAATGTGAGAATCAATGCCTCCAGCCGTGAGAATCATGCCTTCTCCAGCCACTGCTTCCGTACCGGGGCCGATAATAATATCCACATTATTCTGAATATTGGGATTCCCGGCTTTGCCAATCTTGGCGATCTTGCCGTCTTTGATACCAATATCGGCTTTTACAATTCCCCACCAGTCTAAAATGAGTGCATTGGTAATCACCATATCTACCGCGCCATCAGCATTAGAAATGGGAGACTGGCCCATACCATCTCGGATTACCTTGCCACCACCAAATTTTACCTCATCACCGTAAGTGGTGTAATCCTGTTCCACTTCAATAATTAACTCTGTATCTGCCAAGCGCAGGCGATCGCCTACTGTCGGCCCATAGGTTTGTGCATACGCGAGGCGATCCATCCGATAACCCATAATCTTTTCCAGACTAGCTTACCCATACAGAGCCTATGATACTGTAGATATTGAGTTTTTCTGTAACTATAAGTCTCTATGGTAACCCGTAGCATTAAATGTCTGGAACCTCGCAAGCCATATTCTGTTGCAATCGCTGGCGTTGTTCTGGAGTAAGGACTTGCATCACTTTTGCCTCGAATTCTTCCTCTGCACTCTCAATTTCGGCTTCTTGTTTTGCACTAATTTCAGGAATTAAAGCTTCTATATTATCCTCAAATTGGTGCTCAATTTCTTCAATTTTTTGCCGCTGTTGAGAAGTTAATATGTTTTCAAAACGCCGTTCATATTCTATCTCAACTCCTTCTAACTCTGCTTCTTGTTCTACCGTGAGATTGGGTTCAATATCAATTTCTTCAAAAAGTTGAGGTGCAATTTTTTTCATTTGTTCCTCCCCCCAGCGATCGAGTTGCTCAATCTTTTGTTTTTGTTCTGATGAAAACAATCCTTCAACTTGACGCTCGAAATCTTCTTCCAATTCCTCGATTTGGGCTTCTTGTTCATCTGAAATAGGGACAATAGTCTCAATTTTATTATCTAATTGTTCCTCTAGTTGCCATATTTTTGATTGTTGTTGATTGGTAAGCTCAATCCCCGAAAAATCATCTGGACAATCTAGCTCTTCTTCTGCTTTGACTGGTAAAATCAAAGAGATCGTTGTTAGAGCAATAACACTAAGTAAAATGTAAATAGGTTTCATTTGCATTCTCCAGAATCTTACTTTAGCTTATACTCAACCCTAATTAAATCTCTAGGCTGTGAACTGAAATTTCACAGCTATACACAAGTGGAATCCAGACAGAAAGTCTGGGTTCCGCTAGAATATTAGATCTTTGAGCCAACTTAAAATACTCACGCCAAAGAAAATAATCCCCACAGAAACTGTTGCTCCGACTAGAGACAGTCCCAGTCCGGCTAAACTGATAAATCCGTCATCTTCAGATAAGCCAAAACCGATGACGAAAATGGCGATCGCCGGTAAGGTATTCGTTCCAGGAATGGGAATCATCATCGACATCGACATCAGGGCGATCGCCACCCCTAACACCACTCGCCCCGGTAAACTTGTACAGACTGCACTCAGACGAGGTTTGGTCAACCCTTCAATCTTCTGAAGCCACGGAATCCCTGCGTCTAGAACGCCCTGAACCTTCTGTAGCGGCATTTTTCCATTCAAAACTCGTTTTGGAAACCAAGGCTGCTTCGCGCCCCAAATAAGCTGCATGGCAAGTAAAAACATTACAATGCCAAACGGAATCGAATACCCCGGTGCAGGGATGGGTATAGCGGAAGGCAACGACAACAACACAAATAAAAAACCAAAAACCCGCTCTCCTGCTAGTTCCAGCATTTCTGCTAAAGTCACCTCAGAAGAGCGGTTTTCTTGCCAAAAATAACGTTTGAATTCTACCGAAAGTTGAGCCATAAAGGGGGAAAAGGTTAGGGGGATGGGGGGATGGGGGGATGGGGGTTTCAATATAAGATTAAAAGCCTCTATCTTCCTGTCCCCGCGTCTATCCATTTTGGAGCCAAGAATCAAACATCTCAGCTCTTTCTCAGGGATGATTGAGAACGCTACCCTAACCTAACAATCTTAGGTTCCGACCGTCCAGCTATTCATGTATTCCACTTGCTCTTCGGTCAGAGTATCAATGCTAATACCCATCGCTTCCAACTTCAGGCGAGCAATTTCATGGTCAATTTCTTGGGGAATAGAATGCATACCGGCTTCGAGTTTACCGTGGTTTTTCACCAGATATTCGCAAGCCATAGCTTGGTTAGCAAAACTCATATCCATTACCGCACTGGGGTGTCCTTCCGCAGCAGCCAGGTTAATTAAGCGGCCTTCACCAAGCACAACTACAGATTTGCCGCTAGGCAGAACATATTGTTGAGTGAAGGGGCGCACATCCTTAACTTCGGTGGCCATTTCACCCAAGGTAGCGAGGTCAATTTCGATATCGAAGTGACCGGAGTTACATACCATGGCTCCGTCTTTCATGGCTTCAAAATGCTCTTTGCGGATCACGTGCTTATTCCCGGTTACGGTAATAAACAGGTCAGCTTGGGGAGCAGCTTCTGCCATGGGCATAACCCGGAAGCCGTCCATGGTGGCTTCAATGGCACGTACAGAGTCTACTTCGGTAACAATTACATTTGCACCGAGACCTTTGGCACGCAGAGCGGCACCTTTACCACACCAGCCATAACCCACGACAACCACGTTTTTACCCGCTAACAGGACGTTGGTGGCGCGGATGATACCATCAAGGGTAGATTGACCGGTTCCGTAGCGGTTATCAAAGAAGTGCTTGGTGTCTGCATCATTCACGTTCATCGCGGGGAAGGTTAATACCCCATCTTTGAACATGGCTTTCAAGCGCACGATACCGGTGGTGGTTTCTTCGGTTGTACCAATAATTTCAGGAACTTGTTCTTGACGTTCTTTCACCAGTTCAGCGACTACATCGCTACCATCATCGATGATAATTTGGGGATGATGGTCAAGGGCTACTTGTACATGGCGTTTGTAGGTTTCGGTGTCTTCCCCTTTAAGGGCATAAACCCGAATGCCATAGTCTTTCACTAAGCAAGCGGCAACATCATCTTGGGTAGAGAGGGGGTTACTGGCAATTAAAATTGCGTCTGCGCCGGCTGCTTGAAGGGCGATCGCCAAATTTGCAGTTTCAGTGGTAACGTGACAGCAGGCAACTAGCCGAATTCCGTCTAAGGGTTTTTCTTTGGCAAAGCGCTCCCGAATTTGCTTGAGAACTGGCATTTCCCGTCCAGCCCATTCAATGCGCTGTTTGCCTAAAGGGGCTAAGGAAATGTCTTTGATGTCGTAATTGAGCTTTTCGGCTGTTGCAATCATAAGATCTACTGAAAATAAATGGTTCACAATTGACACTTTGCGCTCTGAATACACGCAGATTCTTCAGGCTGTACCTGAAAGGGTCTGTCAAAGAGTATTTCTACTACCGACCCTCTACACTGTTGCTTTCACTTCAGACTACTGTTTTTTGGCTGTTTAGGTACTACCAATCGACTTCTATACGCTCAACGTCCTGCGATTACTTGCCCTTCGGGAAGCCTGACTGTTTACGGTTCGAGAAGGGCAGGCATTTCTCCTTAACTAGGATCGTATGAACGCGCAAAGTGCTAGGTGGGCATCATTGACCTGAGACTGATGGCAAGCATACAGTTTTGGGTCTGAGTTGTTACCACCCATACCTCGACTGATCGTTTAAGATCAGGTCTTACTCAGGATTGTGATGTTGCGAGTCTTGTCTTGAGTCTACACTGAAGTACAAGGCGCAAATTTCCCATATAATAGTCTATCATCTCGATTGACCCGCTACAGATCTTTTTTCGAGAGTATGTAGGGCTTCAGTGTGGAAATTGCTTTTCCCGGAAGCTCTGTAGTACTTCGTGCTAGGGAATAAGGAATTAGGTAATGTCAAGTTCCAGTATGCAATTGAATATCAAAGTCTATCGGTATTGGCTCTATGGGAGTTTAATCGTTATTGTTCCGTTGGGAATGGCCACGAAGTTTTATCGCGGTTGGGGAGAATGGTGGATTAATGATTATGCCGGTGGTATTCTCTATGAGATTCTGTGGATGATTTTAGTCGCCCTAGCTTGGCCAAAATTACGGCTTTGGAAAGTGGCGATCGCCGTTTTTTTGTTCACGTCGTTTCTGGAAATCCTGCAACTGTGGCATCCTCCCCTACTTCAAGCCCTGCGCTCAACTCTTCTGGGTAAACTGATTCTAGGAACCACATTTGTTGGGTGGGACTTTCCCCACTATGCCATCGGTTGTGGTCTCGGTTGGCTCGCTCTCTATCGGTTGCAAAAAGCCTTAACTCATTCTTAATCTATATAGCATGTTCAAATCAGAAACCGATCGTTCCCGATCAGGGATTCAGTCGCTTCCCAGTCAGCATATAAGTGTCCATTTCTCCTTTACCTTTAATGTTGATCTTGCCGCGATGTTGAAGATAGTAGGTTAACTTCAGCGCTTCATAGGTCGTGCGGGTAACCTGAATTTGTCCGGGAATGCCATGGGACTCCATACGGCTGGCAGTGTTAACCGTATCGCCCCATAAATCATAGCTGAATTTCTTTTTACCAATCACTCCAGCGACCACAGGGCCGCTATTTACGCCAATGCGGATTTGGAAATTGGTGTTCATATCTTGGTTGAGTTCAGCCATTGCCTCTTGCATCTTCAGAGCCATATTGGCGATCGCCTCAGCATGATCGTGGCGCGGTGTTGGCAGTCCCCCCACCACCATATACGCATCACCAATCGTTTTGATTTTCTCTAGGCGATAGTCTTCGGTCAATTGGTCGAATTTAGAAAAGATGCGATTGAGTAAGGCGACCAATTCAGAGGCAGTTTTCTCTTCTGAGAGTTTGGTAAAGCCGACAATATCGGCAAACAGAACCGTTACTTCTTCAAAATATTCGGCGATCGCTCCTGACGTTTTCTTGAGCAATTCCGCAATTCTCGCCGGCAGAATATTATGCAGCAGTTTTTCTGTTTGTTTCTTCTGATAGAATAAAGAAATCTCTATTTTCTTACGCTTAATAAATTGGCACAGTTGGTTCCCAATCCCTGCCAGCATTTGTACCAACTCTTCATCCATTGGTTGCGTTGCTTGACTAAATAGAGTAATCATTCCCAACTTATCTTCATCACTAGAAACCGGAAAACCCACGATCGCGTTAACCTTCTCGATCGCCCCTAATTCTTTCTGTAGTGTTTCTCTCTCCAATTCTAGATGGGTAATCCATCGGGGTTGATTATCTCGGTAAATCTTCCCTAACCATCCCTCCCCTAGAGTGAGAGTCGCTTCTGTGAGTTTAGATAACCTGGGGAATTCAGCCTCAGGCATTTTCCATAGGGTTTGGCGCAACAGTTTATTAGTCGGGATCAAGTTATCATTACGATCCTTAATTTGTTTGGGAATCCAATAAACCCCCATATCCCACTCTAAATTTTCCACCAACACACGCAGGATATTGGGTAAGGCTTCATCAAGCATCAGCGATCGCGACAATACCCGTGCCACACTATACTGAATATAGAGCCGTTTTTGCGCCTGTTTAGTTTTGGTAATATCTCGTCCCACATACAAGATATCCTTTAAAGTAGGGACATCCGTATCCAAAGCCGCACAAGAAAAAGCAATTGAGAGTTTTTCCCCCCGTTTATTGGGAATTAATACCTCAATATCGGTTAAAACTTCCCCTTGCAAAAACTTTTCATTGGAAACCCACTCATGACTTAACGGGTGGTCTCCCAAAAGATCACGAATGGGTTGACCAATCAGCTCCTCCTTACTATATTCTAGCAAATCATATACCGCAGGATTAACCGTTTTTATTTTTCCCAAATGATTCGTCACGATTAACGCTTCTGCCATGGAGTGAATAAGCTGCTGGATATAATTCTCAGACTTGGCCAAAGCATTAATTACAATGCTATTTTCATTCGTTGCCTGCACCAAACTTTGCTCTAGATTCATCCGTTCCGTCACATCTTCCAGGAACACAATTAATTCCTGAAAATCCTCACTGTGGGGATTAGCAATAAAATAGAGATCGACGTATAAAGGATAGTTTACATCAGACGAACGAGAAATTGCCTTAATATCAAAACCATCTTGTTCACCCAACACAATCAACTCTAGAATTTCTTCTATTCCATAGGTTTCAGGAAAATAAAATTGAAAGGATTCCCCAGTCTTTAACGGGTCTTCACCACCAACCAATCGATCAGCATCATCGGAGAAGTCTAAAATGATCAACTCTCGATCTAATATCACATATTCTAGATGTTTGGGAACCATGGTTTTTGACATATCTTTATTAGGGTTAAATCACTATGTTTCTCATTCCACAATTAACTCCAAGTTAGGCAAAAACTTTTGCAAGTTCTTGAGCGATTTACTTTGCCAAGGAACATCCACAGAACCTTTCACCGTCAATTGAATCTTTGGTTTTTTTCGTAATCCAATCACGAATTTAGTAATCAAGCTGATTCCTGAACTATTCAAAAAACTCAACTCTTTTAAATTTAAAGTTAAATGGCGAGGTTCAGAATCCGCTATTTGCTCCAAAAAAGCCTTAATCGGATCGTATTCAGATGCTCCATTCAGACTCAGTTCACCCGTAAAATCAATCGTCGTTGATTCTGGATCATAATAAACCTGATATTCCTTAGTATCGATCTGCTGAAAATCCATGTTCGCCTCATTCAATCTTCTTTGACATTTATAAGCAATTAAACTTTGACTTTAGCCATAGTAGTAATGCTGACAAAATCATTCCCTGCACGAGAATCTGTTATTTTCCATCCTAGAGTAGCTCCATAATCTTTCATCATACTAATTAATCCCAAGCCTGATGCATTACTATCCTCTTCAAGACTTTTTTCTACTTGATCAACATACAATTCTTCTAAGTCTGCGTTCAACAATTGATTGATAAACTCTTCAAAAGAGATCAGAGTTTGGGACTGAACTGTATTAGTAGCAAAAATGGCCGCAACAATACTCTGGTCTTGCTGTTGAATAAAATGAATTCCAAACATCACCTTACAGTTCACAGATGGATCGTGAAATTTAATGGCATTTTCCAGCAGTTCATTGGCAATATAGCTCACAGATGCTTTACTTTCTGCAACTCGACGCTGATCGTCATCTAGAGGCAAAAAACTGGAAAAATAGTCAGCTAGAAAGTACGCTGATAATCGATTATTCTTCCATCTTTTTTTTTGCGGTTGTGAACTGGGAGTAAATGTTAATTCTAAAGAATCATGTTCTGGGGGAAATTCTTTAATAAAATCACCTAAAATTTTTTCCATATTCTGAGTCGATATACTGAGTTATCAGTCGTCCATTTATATTTAATGAGTAACCATAGAAGAAGCTTGGTTTGTTTGTTTCATGAGTCATATTGAAACGTTTTTTTTAAAAACGACGAAAGTGATATCATCCCATATTTTCTCCGATCCAATAAACTGATGTAAATCTTCAATAATAGCTTCTTTGATTTGATTAGAGTTATTTTGCCAGTTCTGGCTAATTATTTGACATAATCTTTCTATTCCATAACGCTTCTTACTCCTATTTCTCGCTTCTGTAATACCATCTGTGTATAGAACCACACCATCTCCTGCATTTAGCGTAACTCTAGTATAACTAATAAATTCGGCAATGTTGTAATCTAAGCCAATCGGCAACCCTAAGTCTATTGTATCAATCCGTTCAATTTTTCCTCCTTGACGTACAATAATTACTTCTTCATGTTGTCCACTGATCGTTAATTCTCCATCGGCATAATTTAATAGACATAAGGTTAAATTTTTATCTATCCCCATGCGTTCTACATTCTTATAAATGGTTCGGTTGAGGAAGTCTAAAAAGGGAATGGGGTCATTTTCTTGGATCTCCTTGAGAGTACGAACAGCACTTTGAGCCATGAGCATCAGAATACCACTTTCTAAGCCATGTCCAGTAACATCGCCAATGGCAATTGTGATCACGCCATCTATGGAAATGACATCATAATAGTCGCCTCCCACTTCATCAGCCGGCTGCATATATCCGGCAATATCCAGTTCTGGGATACTGGCTAAATCTTCGGGTTTAGGCAGAATTAATTGCTGCATTTCCTCAAGAATTTCTAATTCTGCGGATAGGCGTATATTTTCTGATTTAAGTTGTTGATTGAGGTGATCAATTTCTTGGTTCGCTGCGGCTAATTCTGTGGTTCTTTCTTGTAGTCGATAGATAACGATCGCGTTTTCATTCGTCGCTTGCACCAATCTCTGCTCCAATTCCATCTGTGCTGTCACGTCTTCGAGGAATAAAATGAGACGGTGATGCTCACTAGGCTTAGGATTAGGGATAAAATAGAGGTCGATATACAACTGAGTGTCTGGATTCGGAGAACGCGCGATCGCCTTCAGATCAAAGCTATCGAGTTCTCCAGTCAGCACTGAATCTAAGATATCTTCTAAACCAACGGTTTCGGGAAAATACTGATGTAATATTTCCCCAGTTCTTAATGCTATTTCCTCTCCAATAAAGCGTTCTGCGCCCACGGAATAGTCCTGAACAATCAACTCTTGGTTTAAAATTAAATATTCAATATGATGGGGAACAATCAGTTGACACATGAATTACTTGATTGCCAGAATTGCCTGAGCTAAATCTTGGAAGAGTTGATTAACATTATCTCCACTTTTGGCTGACGTTCCATAGATTTTAATCACGGGTTGGTCAGGATATTGATTGTTTTTCAAGAGGGCTTCTAGTTTTTGGTCATCGACTAAGTCCGCTTTATTGAGCGCAACAACCATTTTACCCTTGGGGTTAACTTTCGTGAATAAATTGAGATGAGTGGGGATGTTCTCTATCGTTTCTTGTCGGCTAACATCGCCGACAATAATCGCTCCTTTTGCTCCTTGCAGATAGCTGGGAGCGATCGCCTTAAATTTAGTTTGCCCTTCAATATCCCAAATGAGCAATTGCAACTCTGCTCCTTCAGGAAGATTCACCTCTTTACGGGAAATTTTTACCCCCACGGTAGATAAATATTTATCATCAAATTGACCGTCAACAAAGCGACGAATCAGACTGGTTTTACCCACACTGAAGTCCCCAACCATACAAATTTTTTTAGAAATTTTAGCCATTTTAATTTCCTACCTTAATCGGACGAAATAACTCAAACCGAACACAGCGACTTAAAGCCAGCGCATCCGTAGAGTTGATCCCGGGTGGGGGTTCTGTCGTTCCTTGGATTTTGAGGCGTTGGGCTGAAATGCCTTGTTGTTGTAAAGCCATTTTCACCGCTTCTGCTCGTTGCCAAGAGAGCTTTTGATTTTCACCCCAACCACCGATCTTATCGCTATGTCCTATAATCATTAAATCAAATTCTGGATATTGGTTTAAAAATTGAGCAATCTTGGGTATGCCTTCAGCCCGATCCGCTGGATGCAGTTTGTTGGAACCCGATTCAAAGTAAAACTTCGTTTCCAAGGGAGAGGCTTGGAGTTGAATGCGACTAAACACACTACTTACTCCGGTAATCCCCTCTAAAGAGTCTAATATTTTCTCTAGATCGGCAATTTCAACGACTGTTCCTGAAAGAGTGACATTTCCTTGGCTATAAGTAGCTGTAATACTGACTCCATCGAGTTGATTGAGTATTTCAACGATCCGATTCACTTCTGTAGCGGCTGCCTCTAAATCAGGAGGAAGATTAACCGCTACAATATCGTTATCTAAGGTGAGATCTGGAATAATTTCTGATATAATCTGTCCGGCTTTTAAGCGTAAATATTCATTGGGAACTCTGCCGTTTAATTGGATCGTTTCCCGATTGACATTGGGAGTAATGGCATAAACAGAGAGTTCTGGAGATGAAAGCAAGGCTTGACGGGTTTGAACTTCTAAGTTATGTGCTTTCTGCCATTGGTGAGAAGTCCAAATCCAAGGGATAGAAATTGCTCCGATCGCCCCTAAAATGAGGATGATTAAGGCCCAAGGGAAGTCATCCTCCTGTTTTTTCTCGCTCTGGGCAAAGAGTTGTTCTAAATGTTCGGGGATTTGTTCGGGGATGGTGTCGGGGTCGCCATCAAATTCACTGATGGGGTCTCCAAATTTTTGCAAAAGGAAAGCATAGGTTTCTCTGATTTTTTGTAAGAAGGCTTTAGAGGGTTCTCCTTTGATGATCACAGCCAGATAGGAATAGCCAGCAACTTCTAGCATGATTTTGCAATCATCATATTCAATTTCATTGACTTCTGAGGCCATTTCATCAGAAGAGATACAGTCATTGACAAAACTCCGAATAGCGGTGAGCATTCCAGCTAGCATGTCCGATTCTAGTGGGTTGGCTTCTGAGGGTTGGTATTCACTAATGACTAGACCCGAGGCTTTATGAATGAGAAGAATAGCTCGGATAGTAAAGGGCATTGATTCTTGGAAAATCAGTTCTGCCTCAGAAACTCCTTGCACTCTGGCTTTAATTTTTCGTTTAATTCCCTTTAAGGTAAAGGTACTTTCTACCTTTTGATTAATGGATTTGATGACATCACCCATATATTTAGCAATGGTATTGCCAATAACCGGATAGAGGGCATCAACCATGGCTTCCCGTTCACATTCTATTTGTTCTTTAATGGCGGGGCCCATTTCCGGACCAAGGGCTTTGGCGATCGCGTGGCGGTCAATCCGAATTTGCTCTTCAATGGCTAGACTCACTTCTGGAGCCAAGGCTTTAGCGACTTCACGGGGCGATCGCCGGATTTCTTCGGCAATAGCCGCGGGAATCAAATCCGCCAATACTCCACTCATGGCTTCGGAATCCTGTTGGGCGCGATTTTCAATAATTTTGTCAATAATCGGAGTTAGCACCCGAATACTTTGCTCATGAGAAACAGTTAAATCAAACCCTAAGAGTTCAGAGATTAAAGGCAGTAGGGGATTAATGAGTGCTGTTTGCTGTTCAAGTTGGGTTAATCGCTCCTCTAAACTCAGATCGGATACAGGGCTTAAGGTCGAGAGATTAGTGGATAATGAGCGAGATTCAGCCAAAGATTGGCTAGACGCAGGAGATTCTGAAGGCAACAATAGACTTTGAATAACTTGGAGAGAGATATCGTCCTGTTGGTGTTGGTCTTTGTGTTCAGATTTGGATGGACTGTTAGTAATTTTGGGTTCAAGGGGACTCTGAGGAAGGGCAGAATCGAGGGAAGTTTTTTCTTCCTCCAATTCTGCTTTCAAGATTAAAGGAGGTAAATTTTCTCCTGAAAATCCAGATGATGATCGAGATTCCGGTTGCGGATCGAGCAGCAGATCGGATAATAAATCGAGGGTATCCTCCCATCCCTGTCGAGCTTCAGGGAGCCTAGATGAAACAGAAGCGTTTGGTCTAGTTGGCTCCATTTCTATAACGGGCTGATCTGGACTCAACCAATTAAAGATGTTCTCTCTCTCCAGCGTTGATTCTAATCTAGGCTCAGAAGAGGATTGAGAACGCTTCTCTTGTGACTGTCGATCTGATAAAACCATAGTATACCCCGATCTCCGATCCTCTCATTTGCACTTACACGGCTAAGAGTGTTGTTCAGGCAATAACAAATCTGCCTTGACTTCCGATCCTTCAATTTCTCGAACCAAATCGGTTTTCTTGACTTTCATACACAGGTCAAATAATACTTCTGCGAATTCATCACGGGAAATCTTGTTATCTTGCAGTCCATTGACATATTTATTTAATTCGTTTTGGATTTGCCCGGTGAGGTCATGCAGTTCTTTTTGCAAAGATTCTTTGGTATGGCGAATATTTTGCTCTAAACTTTCTGTCTGGTTATGTAAGGTTTTATCTAACCCTTTAACTTGCTCATTAAAGTTTTTCTGCGTCCGTTCTAGGTCTTGTTTGAATTCGGTGAAGTCTTCCGTATGGGTTACGGTCACATACTGAATTTTTTTCTCTAGGGCATAGGAATTCGATCGCAGTTCATTCGAGAACTGCTCTTTGAGCTGATTGAGACGATCTCCCATCTCTTGCCTGAGATCCTTGATCGTACTCTCCAATACCTCCAGTCGGGTATCGAGTTCCCGTTGCTGTTCGCCAAAGAGTAAGTCCCGGATCTGCTCTACATTTCCCAGGCGATCGCGCATATCTTTGGGTTGTCCTGGATCGTTCATCGTCGTTTTCCTCTCACACTCGCGTGAAATAGATGTCTTATGAGCGCTAAAAACTCATAACTTGGTGCTTTAACAAATCTCTTTGATCTTACTGGAATTTTTAGCGGATACAAGCTTAGACTAAAAATTTTAATCTTGCTGAGAGTAAATGTGACCTTCTTGAACCCGAAAAACCTGAGAAGAATGTAACCAATTTTGCTCAAATGCGCTTAAATGGGTGGTAGTAATCAGGGTTTGGAACCGGTCAGCGATCGCGTCTAAAAGCTGATTTTGGCGCGTTAAGTCCAATTCTGCTAAGACATCATCCAACAATAACAAAGGCGATTCTCCTACTACCTCAGAAATTAATTTTAATTCGGCTAACTTCAAGGCTAAAACGAGCGTTCGCTGTTGCCCTTGGGAGCCATACTGACGGGCAGGAGTCCCGTTAATATAGAAGTCTACCTCATCTCGATGGGGACCAACCAAAGTGCTTCCTTGGGCGCTCTCGGCGATCGCTCGATCTGCTAGTTTCTGGAAAAATGCCCCCTCAATAGCTTCTACCGGCGCTCGAGAATCCCCATCCCAAAATACACTCGGATTATAGGCGATCGATAATTTTTCGGTCGATCCACTAATACTGTCATGCCATGCCTGGGCAATAGGCGTAAGCCGCTCTAACACCCGAGCGCGTCGGCGAATTAAACGCACGCCCACAGAGACTAACTGGGCATCCCAGAGGGCTAACTCTTGGGGATTTTCCTGCCCCTCGGCCTCTTGAAAGTGCCGCAGTAGAGCATTGCGTTGACGCAAAACCTGCTGATATTGGCGTAACATCGGATCGTAGACCGGTTCGAGTTGCGTCAGGAGCGTATCGAGCCACAAACGTCGTTTTTCCGGAGATCCGCGCACCAAATCTAAATCTAAACTGGAAAACTGCACCACATTGAGCGCCCCTAAAAAATCCCTCCGTCGTCGCTGGACTTCCTGATTGAGTACTAATGTCCGGTTCCCACTCGCTCGCAAAACCAGTTTCAGGTCAATTTCGCCGGTTTGTCGCTCCAAAAGAGCGCCCACTTGACCGATAGACGGAGGATGATCCGGAGACTGAAACACCAAATCGCGATCGCCCTTTGCTCGATGCGATCGTAATGTAGACAACAGTTCCACCGCCTCTAATAAATTTGACTTCCCCTGGGCATTATTCCCCAGCAAAATAATTTTCGGAGCGCTAAACGTCACTGCCTGCTCCACATAATTGCGAAATTGCTTAAGATAGAGGTGCTTCAAATACATCAGTTCCCTTGCTTAACCGTCCTTCGCCACCGTTCAAAATACTCTATCGAGAGTATTAAACTCATGCCCACAGACCTCATTCTACTCATCGCTGCTTTGATCATTTCCTGGCTGGTCTTTACCTGGCTAGTGAAAATTGTTAAGTTAACCGTTGGCACAGCCCTAACTGTTGCCGGAATCATCCTCATCCTGCAACTGCTCTTTGGAGTTAACCCCAACCAACTTTGGCAACAAATCCTTAACTTACCCCAAATTATCCTCAATTGGATCTCTGGCTAACTTCCGTCTCTGCCATCAATCTCCCCTCGTCCAGTTTCTTAACCGCACTCTACCCCTGATTCAACCGCCACTGAAATTCATCAATTCTGCAATTATCGATCCCAACTCTCTTTAAAATTGGCATTAACCCTCACACTGCTTTGATCCCATCTATGCCATTCTAAGAACAATCATCCCTTTCTCATTGGTTCCTAACCTTGATCGTACTGAGGAAACTTCCATGAATCCCAAAAAACACTCCTCCAACATTCACCCGATTTGGAATTGGGTTAACTGGTTAAGCTTTCCTATCCTCTTATTTATAGGGATTCATCTTTTACAAGTCCAAGATCGGACTCCTCAATCTACCTTTTCTGTTCCTCCCCAATCCCTAGAACTGGAAACCTCTTGGTCAAGTCACTCCTGAGCGCTGCTAATGCTAGGCTAGACCTATTGAAAGCTTATCTAAAGTCTTATGTCAGGGCATCAGTTACGATACCTTCTGAATCAACCAGGAACCCTTATTTTACCTGGAGTCTATGACTGCCTGGGAGCGAAGTTAGCTGCCCAAGTGGGCTTTGAAGCTGTGTTTACCAGTGGGTTTGGGATTTCTGCTTCTACCCTGGGATTACCAGATTATGGGTTAGTGACATACTCCCGACGCTCCCCTAACGGGAGAGCGCGGGCTTCTCAGTGACCCCTGGTATCCCATCGGGCGTTTCCTGAGCTTTATTGACGGGATGACCCACCGCCAAATACTTGATATTGATTGCTGCGTTGTGGTCACGGTCTAGTTCCAGTCCACAATGAGGGCAAGAATGCCATCTATCCCGGATTTCTTTTGGAACCGTCTGACCACAACCCGAGCAATTCTGAGTTGTACCGTTGGGATTCACAGCAATCGTCATCAACCCAGCATTTGCAGCTTTGACTGAGAGAATTTGCAGGAATTGACCCCACCCAGCATCATGAGTAGACTTTGCCATGCGAG